>JAFXDI010000048.1 GCA_017521245.1 Bacteroidales bacterium | reverse complement strand
GTGGGTAGCACCGTACAACCAAAAACTAATAACTGCGGAGAGAGCATTTTTTTGACGGACACAGCATGCTGTGTCCCTACTTGTCTGGTTGCAGAGTTTTGCACATCAGCTTATCTGATTATAAACGTCTTAATGTAGGGACGTACCATGGTACGTCCGAAAAATAATGAATGATAAATAGATGTTAGAGTCTTTCTTGCTAACAACTAAGGTGCGTGGGTAGCACCGTACAACTAAAAACTACCCGTAGGGTGGCGTTAGCCAACAACTAACAACCGGTAATAAGATAAACCGTGTAGGCAATATAACCGAGAGTAAGAACAGCACCTTCCCAGCGGTTAATTATATTTTTTCCACCAAATCGGCTTACAATATAAACCATTAACGAGGTTGCAATAAGTACGTAATAATCAATAAAACTGAAGCCGTTTAATGATATTGGAGTAATAGTAGCACTGCAACCCAATATAAAGAATATATTCAGAATGTTACTTCCTAAAACATTACCCAAAGCTATGCTTGCATTTCCTTTGCGGGCAGCATTTACCGAAACTGCCAACTCAGGCAACGAACTTCCTGCCGATACAATTGTAATACCAATTACTGCCTCCGAAAGCCCAAGCATACGGGCAACATCTGTTGCTCCGCTAACAAATAGTTTGCCTCCAAATATAAGAGAGGCCAAACCAACAATAATATAAAAAACTATTTTCCAATTTGACACACTCTTTATATCCTCGTTACTCTCTTCGCTATCATTTGAAATACTAAAAGTATATCTGATAAATACGGCAAGAAAGCATAAAAGAATTAAACCGCTGTAACGAGAAATCTCTTCATTTTCGCCACCTCCAATAAGCATTGAGCCTGATACCAAAATCAGAACAATAGAAGCCAATAGATTAAAAGGTAACTCACGCGACAACATCTTTGCACTAAACTTAATTGGAGTTATCATTGCTGTAACTCCCAATATAAGCATGGAGTTAAAAATATTGCTGCCAATTACATTACCCAAAGCAATACCCGAACTCCCTTTTATAGCAGAACTAACACTAATAACCAATTCGGGCAACGATGTACCCAAAGCCACAATGGTTAAACCAATAACGAGTTCGCTGATATTAAATTTTCTTGCAAGTGCAGCAGCACCCTTTACAAGAGCATCAGCACCATACAAAACAAGAGTAATTCCTGCTATAAATCCAATAATTGAAAGAATCATTTTTTATTGTAAATTAGTATTAATAAAAATTTTTTTTGCGGTAGTTTTCTACTGCAAAGATAGTGCAAATCGGATAAAAATATTACCTTCGTAAGGCAAAAGGTAAAACAAAATGGCAAAAAGGATAGGGTTATTATCAGATACACACGGATATTGGGACACTCGCTACGAAAAACATTTTGCCGAGTGTGATGAGATATGGCATTGTGGCGATATAGGAGCGGTTGAAGTGCTTGATAAATTAGAGGCACTAAAACCTGTTCGTGCTGTATATGGCAATATTGATGGACAAGATATTCGATTACGAACAGCCAAACATCAAAAATTTGAAATAGAGAATACATCAGTATGGATAACCCATATTGGCGGTTATCCGGGACGCTATGCAAAGGATGTTCTGCCCGATATATTTCGACATCCACCCAAACTCTTTATATCAGGACATTCTCATATTCTAAAAGTAATGTTTGATAAAACTCTTAATCTATTGCATATCAATCCTGGAGCGGCAGGAGTATATGGATTTCATAAAGTAAGAACATTAGTAAGGTTTACAATAGACAACGGAGAGTTTAAAGATTTGGAGGTAATAGAACTCGAAGAGAAATAAAAACTTCTAAAAATAGTAACGATGATAAAGATAAAATACTAATCTTCATTATCGTTATTTTTTCTCTCTCTCCGTTTAATAGTATATCTTAATGCAAAAATAAAAGCCAGACTAATACCAATAAGCGAAAAGTATTCAAAATAGTTACCATAAACTATTATTAAATCTCTTGCCCAATATGCCATTAGAGCGATATATATAACAAGAATAAGAGTAATTATATCGTATAATTTAATCATAAATAATCTCTTATATGCTTTAACAAAACAAAAAAGAGAGTCGAAATGTTTTTCAACTCTCTTTCCTCTATATATAGTATTCTCGTTTACATATTTTGAAGTTTTTCATAAATCCTTAGGGTAGCCCATGCATCTGTTGCAGCATAACGTTTTTGAGCATCTGTTAAAACATCAGCCTCCCAATTTGAAAGACGTTGAGTCTTGGAAATCTTCTTACCAAACAATATTGCATATATCTTTTGTAAACTCTTCTCTCCAATTCCATAATTGCATATAATAGTTTGTATATCAATAAATCCTTTTGGAGTAAAGTTTGCTATATTCTTAAGCATCATAAAATCATCTTTGAGCGACAACCCCACTTTAGTGATATTTTCATTCTCAAAGAAAGCAACAATCTCAGGCGTAAAGCCAATGTTTTTTAGTCTGAATAAAAAGCATGTATCGTTTGTAGATACCTGAAGTAAAGATATTTTATTTCTTTTCCCTTTCTTAAAAGAGGGTTTGCTTTCAGTATCAATACCAACAACATTGAAATCCGAAAGATATGCGATAGCCTTTTTTGCCTCTTCGTTTGATTGAATAACAATTATTCTCCCCTCAAAAAACTCTTTATCAAAGAGAGCAACATCCTCTTTTGAAATGAAAATAAGATTCTCTTCCTCTTCGGTGGTTGACGCTTTAATATTGTTGCTATCAATACTCATTATCGTACTCATCGTTATTGTAGTCCATACCAAACTCTTCACTATCCATATCCTCATTAGAGTTATATAGTAGTAAGTGTAAAGGGCGTAGTACATTAACCAATTTTTGCCCCCAGTACTCTCTAAAAGCCTCTAAACAATCGCTTAGTGCAACCCTTGAGTTATCCTCATTACCCAAACGATATATCTCTAGGAAGTCTCTGATAGGTTGCCAAATGTCAGCTAAATCTTCCGAGATAAATGCGGTAATAGGGGTATCACTATATTGCATACCCTCCATAAATACCTCTAAGTATGTATCGTTATGCCCGAGTAACTGTTCAATACCACCTCTGACACCATTATACATATCTTCGCTGACAAAGCGTTCGGGGTAATCAACAAAACACTCTTCGGGAGTAATAAGAGAAGCTTTAATATATAGTAAAGGTAAAATCTTTGAAGCCTTATTAATAAAATCAACTCTCTCATTTTGGTTTGCACCCTCAACTAAGGCACAATATTCAACGCAAACAGTAACAAATTCTACACTGTTTTTGCCATAAACATATTCATCCATATTGCTACAATATCAAATAAATAAATTCTTCTCAACAATATAATCACTAACCTCCTTAGTTGTGTACGATAACATAGGCTTCCCGCACTTAAAACTATCTCTTATCATTGTTGAAGAGATACCTATCTCAGGAGTATTACATAGAGTAACCCCATTTGGCAGACTATCTTTGTCAATATCATATCCCGGTCGCGGATAAATTATAATTTTAAAATTTTCGAGAATAAAGTCATACTCTCTCCATTTATTAAAAATAACCCAATTATCTGCCCCAATAATCAACGAAAAGTTATGTTCCGGATAACACTTGCATAACTCTCTTAAAGTATTGGCGGTGTAAGAGGGGATAGGTAATGACAATTCAATGTCGCAATATTTAATCTTGTCAAAATGCTCTATTGCGCGCTCCACCATCTCAATACGGTGTTTTTCATCCAATAGGTCGGAGTCTGCTTTCAAAGGATTTTTAGGCGTAACACTAATCCACAATTCGTCAATGTTTGTGTTATTACAAATATATTCAGCAATAACCAAATGGCCTATATGGATAGGATTAAACGAGCCACCAAAGAAACCAATCTCCATTTCTGTTACTTTTCAATAAACTCTTTAATTATACTTAGTGCTTCGCTTTTAGCGCTCTCCAAATCATCGTTGATGACAATCTTGTCAAACTTCTCTGCAAAACTCATCTCATACTCAGCCTTGTCCAAACGCTTCTCAATTGTCTCTATTGAGTCAGTGTTTCTGCCAATAAGTCTTTTTCTAAGTTCCTCAACACTTGGAGGCATTATAAACATTGAAAGGGCTTCATCCCCAAAAATGGATTTAATATTAACTCCTCCAACAACATCAACATCAAAAACAACATTTTTGCCCTCCTCTCTAATTCGTTCAACTTCGCTTTTAAGAGTACCATAAAAGTTATCTTTGTATACCTCTTCGTACTCAATAAAGTCTCCGTTTGCAATTTTTGTTCTAAACTCATCGGGAGTCAAAAAATAGTATTCAACACCATTCTTTTCACTACCACGAGGTAGGCGAGAAGTAGCAGAAATTGAGAATGCCAAGTCTAAATTGCATTCCAATAAATAGTTTATTATAGTAGATTTTCCTGAGCCTGAAGGAGCAGAAAATATAATTAGTTTACCTCTTTTCATAAAAATAAAATCAATCTGTTATAGCACATTAAGAACTTGCTCTTTAATTTGCTCTAATTCATCTTTCATTTGAACAACAATGCGTTGAAGTTCTGCGTTGTTGGCTTTTGAACCCATAGTGTTAATTTCGCGTCCAAGTTCTTGAGCAATAAAGCCAAGTTTTTTACCTTGACCTTGACGAGCGTCCATAGTCTCCTTAAAGTATTTCAAATGGTTGTCAAGGCGAGTCTTCTCTTCGTTAATGTCAAGTTTCTCAATGTAGAATATAAGTTCTTGCTCAAAGCGGTTTTTATCATAATCAACCTCTTTGATTTTCTCTAAGTTTTCAATAAGTCTTGCCTTAATCTTTTCAATACGCTCTTTCTCGTAAGGCTCAACGCTGTTGAGTAATTCTCTTATGTTATTTAATTTGCTTTCAAAGATTGATTGTAACATAACACCCTCTTGTTCTCTGAACTTGCAAAGAGCATCAATTGCCTCAAGCACCCCGCTCATAATAGCCTTTTCCTCTTCTTCGTTAACCTCTTTAACTTCAGTGGTTATAGCCTCAGGCATACGCAAAAGAATTTCAAACCAATTTTCAGGGATAGTAGCCCCAATCTCATTGGCGGCATCAACAATCTGTTCTTTATATTTTTTTATAACAGGAATATTAACGCAAGCACCATTTGCAGATGAGATATTTTCAACTCTCATTGTAAGTTCAACTTTACCGCGTTCAATATGTTGAGCAATTTCACTTCTAATACGGCTATCAATAGAGAAGTAAACAGAAGGGATTCTTACTGATAAATCCAACTGTTTGCTATTTAGCGATTTAATCTCTATGGTAATATCGCGAGAGGGAAGTTTAACAACACTCTTCCCATATCCTGTCATTGAATATAACATAATATTATTTTAAAGTTTAAAAAATTATCTTGCGAAGATACAAATATATCTCGTAAAAATAGTGCTAAATTAACAATAAACTGTTATTAGAAGGTCCATTTTAGAGCAATCTTGAAAAAATTCTATTAAAATCCACACTTTTTTATTATCTTCGCAAAATAATCAGAAACAAGTTAGTTGCTTCGCAACAATTAGAAATTAATAATTAGGAAACTATTTAATTCTTTATTACCAACAACTCAATATGCCTTGTATAATAAATATTGAAACATCAACAAAGGTCTGCTCTGTTGCAGTAACTTGCGACGGAATGGTTGCATTTAATCAAGAACATCACGAAGGTCCATCACATGCATCACTTTTAGGAGGCTATGTTAATGAGGCATTAGAGTTTATAAAGAGTAACAATCTAAAATTAGATGCGGTTGCGGTGAGCGGAGGACCGGGTTCATATACAGGACTGCGTATAGGAGTGTCAATGGCAAAGGGTTTGTGTTTTGGTTATGATGTTCCGTTAATAGCTCTTGATACAACCGAGATAATGGCGTGTTCGGTACTCTTTAATCCTAAAATTGATGAAGAGGCACTCCTTTGTCCAATGATTGATGCTCGCCGAATGGAGGTATATTCTGCCATATACGATAGAGCATTACAACCAGTATTGCCAATAGCCGCCAATATAATTGATGAAAATAGTTTTTCAGAAATATTAAAAGAACGCAAGGTTGTTTTCTTTGGCGACGGAGCAGATAAATGCAAAGAGATAATAAAAAATGAGAATGCGATATTCCTGTCAGGGGTAGTACCATTAGCAAAATCAATGTTGGCACTATCAGAGAGAGCATTGCGAAATCAAGATTTTAAAGATACAGCCTATTATCAACCCTTCTATTTAAAAGAGTTTCAGGCAACAACGCCCAAAAATAAAGTATTAAATAATATATCAAACAAATAATGTTGGAGTATAATACACAGTTAAAAAAATTACTACTGCCAGAGTATGGTAGAAATATACAGAAAATGGTAGAGTATTGCATCACTATTGAGGATCGCGAGGAGCGAACACGTTGTGCAGATTCAATCATAGCAACAATGGGAAATCTTTTTCCGCATCTGCGTGATGTAGAAGACTTTAAACATAAATTGTGGGATCATATAGCAATTATGTCAGACTTTAAACTCGATATTGATTATCCCTATGAAGTATTACGTCCCGATAACTTATATACTCGTCCCAAGCAATTAGAGTATGGTCAATCGGAAATAAAGTATCGCCATTATGGTAAGATAATAGAGATGATGTTGGAGAAATGCAAAGAGTATCCCAAAGGAAGCGAAGAGCAAAAGCAGATGCTCTCTGTAATGGCAAACGTAATGAAAAAGACTCTCTACAATACATCAAAAGAGGCTATAGAGGATGATAAAATATTAAAAGATATAAAGGAGTATATCCCAGAAGTAGCAGAAGAACTTACTCTTGAAGATTTAAATCTAAGATCAATCAAAGAGTTGCAAACTCGAAAAACAACTACAAACAATACCGCTCGCAATACACGTTTTAATAAAAAATAGATAATATGTCATCTTTCATTATAGAAGGCGGATGCCGTTTAAATGGAACTATAACGCCCAAGGGAGCAAAAAACGAAGCCTTACAAGTAATATGTGCAACACTTCTTACCGATGAGGAGGTAACAATAACAAACATTCCAAACATACGAGATGTAAATAACCTTATAGACCTTTTGGCAGATATGGGTGTAAAGGTTACTCGAATGGGAGAGGGGGCATATACATTCAAGGCTGATAATATCAATCTGGCATATCTTGACAGCGAAGCATTTATAAAAAAATGTTCATCATTACGAGGATCAGTAATGATAGTAGGACCATTGGTGGCACGTTTCGGGAAGGCAATAGTTGCCAAACCTGGAGGAGATAAGATAGGTCGTCGTAGATTAGATACTCACTTCTTAGGCATACAAAGACTTGGAGCAAACTTCTCATATAACGATGAGAAACACATATATGAGATAACATCCAAAGGGTTAAAAGGGTGTTATATGCTTTTAGATGAAGCATCGGTAACAGGAACTGCCAATATACTTATGGCAGCAGTTTTGGCAAAAGGAGTAACAACTATCTATAATGCAGCATGTGAACCCTATTTACAACAACTCTCAAAGATGCTGAATCGAATGGGAGCAAAAATCGAAGGAGTAGGCTCAAACCTATTAACCATAACAGGAGTAGAAAAGTTAGGAGGTTGCACTCATAAACTACTCCCTGATATGATTGAGATAGGAAGTTTCATAGGAATGGCGGCGATGACAGGCTCTGAAATACGCATAAAAGATGTCTCAATTAATGATTTGGGAATAATCCCAGATGCCTTCCGCCGATTAGGAATAACCATAAAAGAGGAGGGTGATGATTTATATATCCCTCAACACGACCACTACGAAATAGAGACATTTATGGATGGCTCAATAATGACCTTTGCTGATGCTCCATGGCCGGGATTAACACCAGACCTTATGAGTGTTATATTGGTAGTAGCCACACAGGCAAAAGGCAGTGTGCTTATACATCAGAAAATGTTTGAGAGCCGATTGTTCTTTGTTGATAAACTAATAGATATGGGTGCTCAAATAATCCTCTGTGATCCACACCGAGCAGTAGTAATAGGTCAAGACAAACAACACCCTTTAAGAGCAACCTCAATGGTATCGCCCGATATCAGAGCAGGAATAGCATTGTTGATAGCAGCAATGTCGGCACAAGGAACAAGTAAAATAGACAACATAGATCAAATAGATAGAGGTTACGAATCTATTGATGAGAGATTAAACGCATTAGGAGCATCTATACAACGCATAAGCAATGATTAAACCGCAAGAGGTAATTAAAATAGGAAAGGTAACCAAAACTCATGGCGTTTCGGGAGAGTTATCGTGTACCTTTATAAACGATATATTCGGTGAAGATGATGCCCCTTATTTAGTAGCAGATATTGATGGCATATTTGTCCCTTTCTTTATTGAAGAGTATCGCTTTAAGAGTGATGTAACAGCCCTAATAAAGTTTGAAGATATAGATGATACCGACTCTGCAAGACTTCTATTAGGGAGGGAGCTCTTCTTTCCTGTGAAATATATTACTGAGTCTGAGCCCCTAAATTACGGAGAAGGTATCTTGGGATATAAAATATACTCTACGGGTAAACTTGTAGGAATAATAGAGGGAGTTGATGACTCTACCCAAAATATTCTTTTTTCTGTAAAAACAGAGAGCGGGGAAGAGTTGTTAATTCCTGCGGTAGATGATTTTGTTGAGAACATTGATGATGAAAAAAAGGAAATTCAAATGAACCTTCCCGAAGGTCTTTTGGATATCTAAAAAAATAAATGTTTTTCTCGTAAAAAAACCATAATGTTGATCTTATATAAATCTCCTTTTGATCAGCATTAAGAGCGAATTGTCTCTAAACCACTTCATGTAAAAATTAACCTTTACAAAGATGCAAGAAGATATAAAAATAGAGATATCATCAGTTGATACAGATAATGAATTGATGTTACCATTTGAGGATGCCGGGATAAAAGCCGGATTCCCCTCTCCTGCACAAGACTATATGAATGCAAGTATCGATTTAAATCGTGAGTTGATACGCCATAAGGAGACAACCTTTTATGCACGAGTATCGGGTAATTCATTAATTGATGCAGGAATAGGAGATGGCGATATAATAGTAATAGACAAATCGTTAGAGGCAACAACAGGAGACTATGTAGTAGCCTTTATTGATGGAGAGTTTACTCTCAAAGAGTTCCGCCTCGATGAAGAAAACAAATGTGCGTGGTTAATACCATACAATAAAGACTTTTCACCCATAAAGGTAACACAAGAGAATGATTTTATGATATGGGGAATAGTAACCTATGTCATAAAAAAGATGACCAAGCACTTTTAACTAAAACTATTATGTAGGTGTGACGTTAGCCGATAACTAACAACTAAAAACAAACAACTCTAAATGATAGCTTTAGCCGATTGCAATAACTTTTTTTGTTCGTGTGAGAGGGTGTTTCAACCGCAACTTCGCACCACGCCTGTTGTAGTATTGTCAAACAACGATGGATGTGTAATAGCACGAAGCAATGAGAGTAAAGCATTAGGAATAAAAATGGGACAGCCATTCTATCAAGTAAAAGAGTTGATAGAGAAAAACGGAGTAGCAGTATTCAGTAGTAACTATACCCTGTATAGCGATATGAGTAGCAGAGTAATGTCGCTACTTTCAACCTACTCTCCTAAAATAGATATATACTCTATTGATGAAGCGTTTCTTGATTTTTCGGGAATGATGCAAGGGGATGAGTTAAAACACTATGCAGAGAATATGGTAAGTCAAATAACCAGAGGAACGGGTATACCTATATCATTAGGAATAGCATCAACAAAAACACTCGCAAAGGTAGCCTCAAAATTTGCTAAAAAATATAAGGCATATAATGGGGTGTGTATGATTGATACTGATGAAAAACGACAGAAAGCACTGAAATTAATTGATGTTTCAGATGTATGGGGAATAGGACGTAAAGCATCAAAAAAATTAGAGTATTACGGAGTAAAAACAGCATGGGATCTTGTTTCAAAATCACAAAGTTGGGTGCGTAACATATTAACCATAACAGGCGAAAGAGTTTGGAGAGAGTTGCAAGGCGAAAGTTGTATTGAGGTTGAAGAGTTGCCACATAAAAAGTCGATATGTACCAGTAGAAGTTTTCCTGATAGCGGACTAAAGGAGCTGGCCGATGTAGAGGAGGCAGTTGCAAACTTTGCAGCACAATGTTCTCGCAAATTGCGTGAGCAACATACAGTATGTAGCTCAGTTACAATATTTGCTTATACAAGTCGATTTAGAACAGATGTATTGCAAAATACCATTCATAAAACAATAACACTTCAAGTTCCAACAAATAATCTGCAAGAGTTGGTGTCACTATCAGTCGGGGCAATTCGTAGTGAGTGGCAAAAAGGGGAGTACCTATATAAAAAAGCAGGAGTAATAGTATGGAACATTACTCCCGATAGTGCAATACAAGGTGCATTGTTTGATGAAATTGATCGTACCAAACAAAAAACACTATCAAAAGCCATAGATGAGATTAATAAAAAGAATGGCTACAATACCATTCGTGTAGCTGTACAGGGATATAACAAAAATTGGCATATAAAAAGTGAGCATATATCAAAACAATATACAACAAATATAAATGATATAATTGAAGTAAAGATATAATAATTATATTGTTACAATAAAAAAAAGAGAAGATAAATTGCTTTATCTTCTCTTCTGAAACTTTTGAGCCTCTTGTCGGATTCGAACCAACGACCCCGAGATTACAAATCACGTGCTCTGGCCAACTGAGCTAAAGAGGCAAAAATATTTCAAATTAAAAAACTCTTGTAGAGTTTGTTGTTTATTGGGGCAATCGTTATTGCGCCTTTTTTGAGCCTCTTGTCGGATTCGAACCAACGACCCCGAGATTACAAATCACGTGCTCTGGCCAACTGAGCTAAAGAGGCAAATGGGTAAGCAAACTTCATCGCGTCGCTACAACCGGCTACCCTTGCTGCGGTCAAGCCCTGGGGGGGTTCGCAAGGAGCTGACCGTGGAGGACTTACCCGACTGCAAAAGTAGAACAATTTCTTAAATCTCGCAACATTTTAATCAATTTTTATTTAATAAATTTATATCTATCTCATTTATAGGGTAATAAATTTTGAATATTTTATCTCTAATATTTTTTGTTTGCTATTTAACTGGTAAATATCTCTCCTTTTTTGCTCTTTATGATAATAATATAGTAATATTTTAAACTAAAAATAGTAACTTTGCAAGATATGTAATATGGTTAAATATTAGAACTATTATTAAAAAATGGAACAAAACCAAACAAAAGGATTAAATCAATATGCAATGGAGTATGGTTTATACTTCGGACTTATTTTAATAATTAAATTTGTATTAACCTCATTCTCTCAAACATCTTCAATATTAAATATGTTATCTATGGCATTAGTGGTTGCTGTGCCAATAGTAGTATATTTTTTAGTTAAATCATATAGAGATAAAACTGGTACTGTAATTTTTGGTAAGTTGTGGTTCTTTGGTATTGCACTATATTTTTATTCAGCACTTATAAGCGGTATATTTGAATATGTATATTATCAATATATAAATCCCGAATATCTTTATACAATGCAAGAGTCTATATCAACCCTTGCAAAAGAGTTACTAAGTGCTAACAATGCTCAATCTATTGACGATTTAGATGCACTTATTGGAGAAAATGGGATAATGTCGTCAATACAAATAGTCTATAATGGTATATTAGGAATGTTGATGTTAGGATCAATATATTCGTTGATACTTGCACTTTTATTACGTCGTTCACAAGCAGTAAAATAAATTTAATAAATAAATATAATTATGGATATTTCGGTAGTAGTACCCTTATATAACGAAGCAGAGTCGCTTCCCGAATTACACTCTTGGATAAAGAGAGTAATGGCAGAAAATAATTTTACATACGAAATTATATTTGTAAGTGATGGTAGTACAGACAACTCTTGGGATGTTATAGAAAAGTTGTCGCAAGAAGATAATGCAGTTAAGGGAATAAAATTCCGCAGAAATTACGGAAAGTCTCCAGCACTTCATATGGGATTTGAGAAAGTTCAAGGCAATGTGGTAATCACAATGGATGCCGATTTACAAGACTCTCCCGATGAAATACCTGAGTTGTATAGAATGATAACAGAAGAAGGGTACGATTTGGTGTCAGGATGGAAACAAAAACGCTATGATCCCAAATCGAAAACAATTCCAACAAAACTATTTAATGCAACAGCACGAAAAGTCACAGGAATTAAGTTACATGATTTTAATTGTGGACTGAAAGCATACCGAAAAGAGGTTGTTAAGTCGATTGAGGTTTATGGTGATATGCACCGCTATATGCCATATTTGGCAAAGAATGCAGGTTTTACTAAAATAGGAGAGAAGGTTGTAAAACATCAAGCACGAAAATATGGAGTAACAAAGTTTGGTTTAGATCGCTTTGTTAATGGCTACTTGGATCTTCTAACACTATGGTTCTTTAATAAATTTGCAGTAAAACCAATGCACTTTTTTGGCTTGTTGGGAAGTTTAATGTTTATATTAGGATTTCTATCTGTAATTGTAGTAGGAGCAAATAAACTTATATCAATGTGGATAGGTTCTTCGTACAGATTGGTAACCGAGTCGCCATACTTCTATTTGGCATTAACAGCAATGATTATAGGAACTCTGCTTTTCTTGGCAGGATTTATAGGAGAGTTAATAGCCCGAAATTCACAAGAACGCAACAGATATAATATTGAAAAAGAGATTTAATATGAATATTCAAGAGTTTATAAAATTAGCCCAAGAACGTTCTTCAATCCGAAAATATACAAATAAAGAGGTCTCTTGTGAGGTTATAAATCAAATAATAGAGTCTGCTCGAATAGCTCCATCGGCTGTAAATTTCCAGCCTTGGAAATTTATAATAGTAAAAGGAGAGAAGTCAAAACAAATAGTAAGAGAGTCATACAATAGAGAGTGGTTTGCAACAGCTCCTTTATATATAATAGCTTGTGGAAACCATGAAGAGGCGTGGCATCGTTCATTTGATGGAAAAGATCATACCGATATTGATATAGCCATAGCGGTAGAACATATATGTTTAGGTGCAACATCAGCAGGTCTTGGGACGTGTTGGGTATGTAATTTTGATGCATCAAAACTAAAAACAGATTTGTCATTACCCGAGAACTTGGAGCCAATAGCTATAATCCCTCTGGGATATCCTGAGGGAGATGGCGATGTTCGTCCAAAAAAACGTAAAACAACAGAGGAGATTGTTCAATGGTTAGAGGATTAACATACCTGCCAAAGATATTAATTGTACTCATTATATCACTTATCTTTTTCTCATGTGGCGATAAGTATTGTAATGAGAGCGGTATAGGTATGCCATTGGTTGGAGTATATGCTTTAGGAACACCCCCTATTGAAGCAGAGATAAACTCTGTAACCATTTATGGCGTAGATCAAGTAAAAGACTCTATATTATATAATAATGTATCAGGGTTAAGTTCATTCTATACACCATTAAGTATAACCCACGATATGGTAAAGTATGTTATTCGTTACGATGATCCAAACGTAGGATTACAATTTAAATACGATACATTAACATATACATATAGCAAAAAACTCGAATTTGAGACACCCGAGTGTGGGGCAATGTATATGTTTAAAATAGAAGAGTTTAAATACACAACCCACTCGATAGCGTATGCCGAACTTGTAACTCCGGAGGTGAATAATTTAGAATCACAAACAGTAAAAATATATTATGTTGCAGAAGATTAAAATAATATTGTTTTTGCTTGTGATAATACCATTCGGCGTTCAAGCAAAGAAAAATGTAATAGTTAATGAGCAGGGAGATACAATAAAGTATCTCCATCCTAAGTTTAACGGAATAACTTTAGGCGTTGACATTTTTTCTCCTGTTGCCAATCTGATAGGTCAGAAATATGGAAACTATGAAATGAGTATTGATGCAGGTTTCTATAATAGATTTTATCCCATATATGAATTTGGATTATCGTATGCTAATGAAACCCCTGATGGTGCAAACTATACATACAAAGTCTCGCCATCATTTTATAATAGAGTAGGACTAAACTATAATATACTATATAATAAAGATATACCGGGACTATTATTTGTAGGATTAAGATATGGATTCTCATTTGCAAATTACGAGGTTACAAATATAAAAGTCTCGGCACCCTATTGGGAGGAGACTCTAACAGGTCTTTCAATACCTAAAACAACATCAATAGCGCACTGGGGTGAGTTATTGTTGGGATTGCAAGTGAAGCTGTATAAAGGGTTGATGATGGGGTGGTCTGTTAGATATAAACTACTATTTGCAGCATCACAAAAAGGTGACGCACGTCAGTGGATGATACCGGGATTTGGTAAGAGTAATAGTCCACTTGGTTTTAATTTTACAATAAACTACCGATTCTCGCCTAAAGAGAAAAATAAAATAAAAGAATGAAGGCATCTCTAATAGTATATATAAAAAACAATGCTAAAACATTACCGCTACTTGTTGAGGCATTAAAACAGCAAACAGAAAAAGATTTTGAGGTAATATTTGCTCAAGATGGATGCAATGAGCAAGTCATTAAAATTTTGAGAGAAATTGAAGAGGAACAAACTCTTTCAATAACTCATCTTTTTCATGAAGAAGAGAGCTATAAAAGGGAAGCAATGCTCAATAGAGCAATAGTAGAGGCAAAATCAGACTACCTTATATTTATAGAGGAGGGGGCAATCCCTCATCATAAATTTATAGAAGAGCATATTCGTTTGTCAAGATACGGGAAGGTGGTTGCAGCAAAAACAGTAGAACTCTCCAATGAATTATCCTCAGATGTGACACTTCAAATGGTGTCATCAAAGAGAGTGCATACTTATATGCTTGGTAAAGCAATAAGAGGGAAAGTAAAAAATAGTACTGAATTATTTCGTATAACCAATGGCTTTATGCGTCACTTTATGCTTAGTGATGTTTGGCAGGGACTCTCATCTGCGAATTTTTCACTCTATAAAGAAGATATATTATCAGTAAATGGATTTGACGAAAGATTTGACGCAAAGACAGAGGAATCAGATTTTGATTTAGAGTTACGTTTAATGCGGCAAGGTATATTTACAAAAGAGGAACGACAAATTGCAACATTGTATAAAATATCTTCAGTTGAACCATTAAAAACA
Source organism: Bacteroidales bacterium (assembly GCA_017521245.1). Classification (NCBI taxonomy): domain Bacteria; kingdom Pseudomonadati; phylum Bacteroidota; class Bacteroidia; order Bacteroidales; species Bacteroidales bacterium. Next base: position 93,950 of record JAFXDI010000048.1, on the reverse strand, counting down.
ACACTTGTTGCAGCATCAATATTAGAAGAGTCAAATACAAAAAATCACTCATGGACCCCCTATGGAATAGAAAAGCGAGAAATATTAAGCAGTGAAGAAGATTAAATATATGTGTGAATAAAATATAAAATGAGGTATGTTGATGAAAATCAGATATCTCATTTTTTTTGTATTAAAAAATCTTTATTGGTGAGAAAAAATAAGTTCAAAAAATAAAGAGTTTATTCCAAAAGAATAGTCTAAAAATTTGTAATTAAAATTAGATTGTATTACTTTTGCAAAGTATATATGGCAAAAACTATGCTTTTTTCATAAGTTAAAAGTGCCAAAAAGTCAAATAATTGCATTAAAGTGTAGCAAATTGTAATTAAAAGATAAAAATATAAAGTAAAAATACATATATATGAGTAATCTATCATTATTAGTTGTAGTATTCCTAACAGGAGTTTCGTTGGTTGCGGCAGCATTAGCGATAGCAAAACTTTTGGCTCCTCGCACATTTAATCCTCAAAAAGGAGAACCCTATGAGTGTGGAATTCCAACACGAGGAGGTTCGTGGATGCAGTTTAGAGTAGGATACTATTTGTTTGCAATTCTGTTTTTAATGTTTGATGTTGAGACTGTCTTCTTGTTCCCATGGGCAATAAAAGTAAGAGATATGGGACCTGAGGCATTAATAAGTGTTTCGTTCTTTTTCGGAGTACTTATTTTAGGATTGGCATACGCTTGGAAGAAAGGAGCTTTAGAATGGAAGTAAAAGTAGATTTGAAGTCGATGAAGCATGAGAACTTCAAAGACAATGAATATATCGAGCAATTAGTAAAAGAGTTGCGCGAAGGAGGAACAAACGTAATAGTTGGAGTTCTTGATGATGTAATCAATTGGGGACGTTCTAACTCACTATGGCCGCTAACATTTGCCACCAGTTGTTGCGGAATAGAATTTATGTCAGTAGGTGCCGCGTCCAATGATATGGCACGATTTGGGTTCGAAGTAACCCGTGCCAGTCCCCGTCAAGCAGACTTCATTATGGTGGCAGGAACAATAGTTCACAAAATGGCTCCGGTTTTAAAACGTCTATATGATCAAATGGCTTCACCCAAATATGTAATTGCGGTAGGAGGATGTGCAATATCAGGCGGACCTTTTAAAAATTCATACCATGTAGTAAAAGGAGTAAATGAGGTAATTCCGGTAGATGTATATGTTCCAGGATGTCCTCCACGTCCTGAGGCAATGTTGTACGGAATGATGCAATTACAAAGAAAAGTAAAAGTAGAACGTTTCTTTGGTGGTGCGAATAAAAAAGAGAAAACCCCTGAAAAAGAAGATAAATAAAACCTATGTCAAGCATATACGAAAAAATAAAAGCAATAGTCCCTGATGTAACAATCGAGGAGAACGGACTTTCGATGATTGTAGTCCCATCGAAAGCAATGCCATTAGTTGCAACTTATTTAAGCGAAAAAGAGTCATTCGACTCGTTAGTGGCTTTAATCGGAAACGATTGGGGCGAGTCTTTAGGAGTAGTCTATATAGTAGATTCAACAAAGACAAACGAGCGAGTAGTCCTAAAAACATCTACAACAGATAAAGAGAATCCAACACTATATAGTGTAGCAAACGTTTGGCAATCTGCAGATTTGAACGAACGCGAGGTTTATGATTTCTTTGGAATACGTTTCATAGGACACCCTGATATGCGTAGAATTTTCTTGCGCGAGGATTGGAAAGGCTATCCATTAAGAAAAGATTATGACGCTTCGCCCGAAGCAAACCCCGTACCCGAAACAAACGAGTATAATGCCGATACAACAATCTCGCTTCAAGAGCAAGAAGATGGTACAATAAAAGAGGAAGAGAGAGTAATATTCTCACCCGAAGATTATGTCGTAAATATAGGTCCTCAACACCCGGCAACACATGGTGTTATGCGTTTTAGAACAGCAATAGAGGGCGAAACTATAAAGAAAATTGATCCCGTATGCGGATATATTCACCGAGGAATAGAAAAATTGGCAGAGGGATTAACCTACCCACAAACACTTCACTTTACCGATCGTTTAGATTATCTGTCGGCACATCAAAATCGTCACGCACTATGTATGTGTATCGAAGAGGCGATGGGTATTGAGGTTCCAGAAAGAGCAAAATATATTCGTACAATAATGGATGAGTTGTCAAGAATTGGTTCACACCTTCTTTTATACTCAACACTATGTATGGACTTAGGATCTATCACAGCTTTCATATATGGATTCCGCGATAGAGATAAAGTGCTTGATATATTTGATGATACGTGTGGTGGACGTTTGATTATGAACTATAACAAAATTGGAGGAGTTATGGCAGACATACATCCCGATTTTGTTACAAAAGTTAAGAACTTCATCAAATATATGCCTAAAGGATTAGAAGAGTATCATGCGCTATTCTCAGGTAATGTAATTGCAAAGAACCGTATGGTTGGAGTAGGAGTATTATCAAAAGAAGACGCAATCAAATACGGAATCTTCGGACCAACAGGAAGGGCATCAGGATGGGCAAATGACGTTCGTAAATTAGAACCCTATGGAGTATATGACAAAGTAGATTTTGAACAAGTAGTCCTTCCCGAAGGAGATACATACGCTCGTTATATGATAAGATTAAAAGAGATAGAGCAATCAATGCACATAATTGAGCAACTAATTGACAACATTCCAGAAGGCGATTACGCAGCAAAAACTAAACCTATCATAAAATTACCCGAAGGAAACTTCTTTAAACGAGTAGAAGGTGCTCGTGGAGCATTTGGTGTATATATCGAAAGTAAAGGCGACAAAACACCATATCGTATGAAGTTTGTTTCACAAGGATTAAACTTAATAGGTGCAGTAGATCACATTACACGAGGCACAAAAATAGCCGATTTGATAGCAATTGGCGGATCGTTAGATTATGTAATTCCAGATATTGACAGATAAAAAAGGATAAATTATGTTTGACTTTTCAACCATAACAAATTGGATAGATGAACTACTGCAAAGTTGTATGGCTCCTTGGGCAGTAGTATTGGTAGAAGGATTAATAATAGGAATATTACTTCTACTCTTATATGCTCTAATAGCATTGGCATTGATATATGCTGAACGTAAAATATGTGCATTCTTTCAATGCCGTTACGGACCAAATCGTGTAGGACCATTAGGTTTAATGCAACCTATTGCCGATATGTTTAAAATGTTGATTAAAGAGATTATATCAATAAAAGATAGTGATAAATTCCTTTACGGATTAGCACCATTCTTAGTAATTTTATCATCAATGTTAACATTTGGTTGTATGCCATTCGGTAAAGGCTTGCTAACACTCGACTTTAATATTGGAGTATTCTTTATTATGGCAGTATCGTCAATAGGAGTTTTAGGAATACTACTTGCTGGATGGTCAAGCAACAACAAATTTACGCTAATTGGAGCAATGCGAAGCGGTGCTCAAATGATAAGTTATGAGTTGTCAATAGGTCTTTCAATACTATCAGTAGTAGTATATGCAGGAACAATGCAAACTTCGCAATTGATTTCAGCACAAGAGAGTGCGTGGTTCTTATTCTCTGGACATATTCCAATGGTAATCGCATTCTTGATATATCTCATTGCGGGAACAGCAGAGACAAATCGTGGACCATTTGACTTGCCAGAGGCAGAATCAGAGTTAACAGCAGGATACCATACTGAGTATTCAGGAATGCACTTTGGATTCTACTATTTAGCAGAATATTTGAATATGTTTATAGTCTCAGGAATAGCATCATTACTATTCTTGGGAGGATGGATGCCTCTACACATATCAGGATGGGAAACATTCAACACAGTAATGGATTATATACCATCTGTAATATGGTTCTTTATGAAGACCGCAGTAATTATGTTTATAATAATGTGGTTTAAGTGGACATTCCCACGATTGAGAATTGACCAACTAATTAAATTTGAGTGGAAATATCTATTACCAATAGGTCTATTCAATCTATTATTAGTAACACTAATGACAGTTTTCGGTTGGCATTTTTAATATAGAAAATAATTAAAAGATATAATATGAAAGACGAATATGGCTATATCTCGCAGGTAATCGGACCGGTAGTCGATGTAACTTTTGATGTAGAAAAGAGTGAATTACCACCTATATACACAGCATTAAAAGTAGAGCGAGCAAATAATACCGATCTATTACTTGAGGTTGAGCAACATATAGGAGAGAACACAGTTCGATGCGTGGCGATGGATACCACAGATGGTTTGGAGAGAGGATTAAAAGTATTAAATATGCGTCGTCCTCTATCAATGCCAATGGGACCACAAGTAAAAGGTCGTCTATTGAATGTGATGGGAGATGCAATTGATCATCTTCCAGAATTATCATACGAAGAGACAGTTCCTATTCACCGCCCAGCACCTAAATTTGAGGATTTATCAATAAGTTCAGAGTTCCTATTTACAGGAATTAAAGTAATTGACTTATTGGAACCATATAGTAAAGGAGGAAAAATCGGATTGTTCGGAGGAGCAGGAGTTGGAAAAACTGTGCTTATCATGGAGATGATTAACAACATCGCCAAAGGACACGATGGATTCTCTGTATTTGCCGGAGTAGGAGAGCGTACTCGTGAAGGAAATGATCTTCTACGTGAGATGCTTGAATCAGGCGTAATCAAATATGGTGATGAGTTCATGAAAGAGATGGAAAAAGGTAACTGGGACGTATCAAAAGTTGATATGAATGAGTTACAAAAATCTCAAGCAACACTTGTGTTCGGACAAATGAACGAGCCTCCAGGAGCACGTCTTCGTGTAGCGCTATCAGGATTGACAGTTGCAGAGCAATTCCGCGATTCAGACGGAGGAGGTAAAGAGGTGTTGCTATTCATTGATAACATATTCCGTTTCACTCAAGCAGGATCAGAGGTATCAGCACTATTAGGACGTATGCCATCAGCAGTAGGATACCAACCCACATTAGCATCAGAGATGGGTATCTTGCAAGAGCGTATTACATCAACAAAATCAGGTTCAATCACATCGGTACAAGCAATCTATGTTCCTGCCGATGACCTTACCGACCCTGCACCAGCAACAACATTTAGTTTCCTTGATGCAACAACAGTATTAAGCCGTAAAATATCAGAGTTAGGAATCTATCCTGCGGTAGATCCATTGGAGTCAACATCACGTATATTGGATCCACTGATAGTAGGAGAAGAGCACTATAATACAGCACAAGCCGTAAAACAACTATTGCAAAAATATAACGACTTACAAGACGTTATAGCAATTATGGGTGTTGAAGAGTTATCAGAGGAGGATAAATTGATAGTTGCACGTGCTCGTAAAGCACAACGTTTCTTATCACAACCATTCCACGTAGCAGAACAATTTACAGGACTCCCCGGAGTAATGGTGCCTCTATCAGAAACAATTCGTGGATTTAAGATGATTTTGTCAGGAGAGGTAGATCAATATCCTGAGCAAGCATTCTTGAATGTAGGAACAATTGATGAAGCAATAGCCAAAGGAGAAAAAATGCTCAAAGAGGCTGCAGAAAAATAGAGATAACAACAATGAAACTCCAAATAATATCGACCGATGGCATAATATTCTCAGGAGAGGTAACAAAAGTAACCCTTCCTGGAACATTAGGTTCTTTCACAATATTAGAAAATCACGCATCGTTGCTATCAACGCTGACACAAGGAGAGTTAGAGTACGAGAGTGATGGAAAATTATCGACCGTAAAAATAAACGGAGGATTTATTGACGTTAACAACAATAATGTATCGGTATGTATAAGTTAACTATTATAAATAAAAGGTTCATAATATTACTTGTAATGTTGTTGGCTTTGCCATTAACAACAATACAAGCATCATCACACGCTGATGATGAGGAAGGCCTCAACGTAAAAGAGTTAATCTTCCACCACCTTTTAGACTCATACGAGTGGGAATTACCATGTACCGATGCAAAATTACCCTTACCCATAATTGTCCGTGACTATCAAGGTGAGTGGCATATCTTCAGTTCTGCAAGATTGGCACATGGAGCAGAATATGAAGGCTTCACAATAACACACGAAGGAGACAATTCAGGCAAAGTAGTTGGAATAGATGCCCAAGGTAAAGAGTATCGTCCGTTAGATTTTTCCATAACTAAGAACGTGTCTGAGATAATGTTGGCAACAGTAATAATACTTACCCTATTACTATCATTAGCACGTTGGTATAAGAAGAATCCAAACAAAGCCCCACGCAAGTTATTTGGGGGTGTAGAGTTATTAATAGAGATGGTATATGTAGAAGTAATAAAACCAATATTAGGTGCAGATGCAAAACGTTTTGCACCCTATCTATTAACAATATTCTTCTTCATATTCACTATTAACCTAATAGGAATGATAACAGTATTCCCGGGAGGCGCAAACCTATCAGGAAATATAGCAGTTACATTAGTATTGGCACTCTTAACATTTTTAGTAGTAAACATCTTTGGAACAAAACACTATTGGAAAGATCTGTTCTGGCCCGAAGTGCCAATGTTTATGAAGTTCCCATTACCCATTATGCCGGTAATTGAGGTATTTGGAGCATTAACAAAACCAGTAGCATTGATGATACGTCTTTTTGCCAATATGATGGGAGGCCACATGATTACCTTAGTATTAATATCTTTGATATTCATATTTGCAGCATTAGGACAAGCCGTACAAACAGGAACAGCAGTATTTTCAATACTATTTGCCCTATTTATGGGAGTGCTTCACCTCTTAATATGTTTAATACAGGCATATGTATTTACAATGCTATCAACCATATTTATAGGATTGGCTCAAATACACGGACATAAAGAAGAACACAAAGAGAAAAAATAATAATATTAATAATCATAAAAAATAAAGAACTATGTTAGAAATGATTTTATTACAAGCTGCAGCAGCAGGTTTAGCAAAAGTAGGTGCATGTATTGGTGCAAGTATAGTAGCAATAGGTGCTGGTTTAGGAATTGGTAAAATTGGTGCTTCAGCAATGGAGTCAATCGCAAGACAACCAGAGTCAGCAAACGACATTCGTGCAAATATGATTGTAATCGCAGCACTAATTGAGGGTGTAGCACTATTCGCAATCATTGTATGTCTATTAACAATATTTATCTAATAATAAAAAATTCAGATGGAACTGTTTAAACCCGAACTCGGACTTTCGTTCTGGCTATTAATCCTGTTCGCACTACTCTTTATAGTTGCGGCCAAATATGTTTGGCCCATAATATTAAAGAGTGTAGATGATCGTGCCGATTTAATAGACAAAGGAGTAGGGTATGCTCAAGAAGCACAAAAACAACTTGAGAGTGCAACAGAAAATGCTCAAAAATTGCTGAATGATGCACATCGTCAACAAGTTGAGATACTTCAAGAGGCCGCTCAGATGAAAACCCGAATAATCGAAGAGGCAAGGAGTGCAGCCAGTGTCGAAGCCAAAAAGGTAATGGACGCGGCAGCTCAATCAATAGAGCAATCACGCCGAGCAGCAGAGGAGCAGTTCCGTGCCGAAGTTAGCGGTTTTGCATTGCAGATAGCCGAGAAACTTGTACGCAAGGAGCTGTCCGATGACAAAAAACAAAAAGAGATAATAGATGAGATGTTGAAACAAATAGAGAAACAAAACTAAAAATAACTATGAGTGAAGGAGTAATACCTGGCAGATACGCAACAGCACTATACAAATATGTGTCGGACAAAGGACTATCTTCAAAGCTATATACAATAGCCAAAGAGGTAGAGAGGGCATATGCATCTACTCCTGAGTTGCGTAAAACACTCATAAATCCTGTTGTCTCAGTCTCAGACAAAATCTCAATAATGAATGCCATTGTTGGTAAAGAAACTGACAAACACTATCAAACCTTTGTAAAATTTGTAATTGAGAGCAAAAGAGAAGAGTATCTAAGGGAGATATTTTTAAAGTATTCACAACTCTATCGCAAGAAAAACAATATCTCATTAGTAGAGGTAACAACAGCAGTAGAGTTGGATGATAAAACCTTAGAGAAAATCACATCTCTAATATCGCAAAAAGTAACAGGCGAGGTAGAGGCAATCTATAAAGTAGATCCCTCTATAATAGGAGGATTTATAATAAAAATCGATTCTCAGCAATTAGATTCATCAATTGACAGAGAATTAAAGAATATGCGTTTAAAATTAGTAAACAGCAGCAAAGTATGATAAAACCAAGTGAAGTATCAGATATCTTGCGACGTCAACTTGAAGAAGTAGATAATCGTGTCAATTTTGAAGAGGTTGGAACAGTCCTCAGTGTGGGAGACGGAGTAGCCCATGTATTTGGATTAGACAACGTACACGCCAGCGAACTAGTAGAGTTTGAAAATGGAGTACGAGGAGTTGCCATGAACCTCGAAGACAGCAATGTCGGAGTAATTTTGATGGGCGAGACTTCAAAAGTTGAAGAGAATATGACCGTTCGTCGTACTGGTTTAATTGCATCAATCCCAGTAGGAGAAGCTCTATTAGGCAGGGTAATAAACACATTAGGTGAGCCAATTGACGGAAAAGGAGCAATAGAAGGAGAGTTAATACCAATGCCACTTGACCGCAAAGCACCCGGAGTAATATACCGTCAACCAGTAAAAGAACCATTGCAAACAGGAATAAAGGCAGTTGATGCAATGATTCCTATCGGACGAGGACAACGCGAGCTTATCATTGGTGACCGCCAAACAGGAAAAACAACCATTGCCGTAGATACAATAATTAACCAACGTAAAAATTACGAGGCAGGAGAGCCTGTATACTGTATATACGTAGCAATCGGACAAAAAGCATCATCAGTTGCGGCATTAGTAAATACACTAAAAGAGCATGGAGCAATGGACTACACAATTGTTTTGGCAGCCAATGCTTCAGATCCCGCATCAATGAGATATTATGCACCCTTTGCAGGAGCCGCAATAGGAGAGTTCTTTAGAGACACAGGTCGCCATGCGTTAGTAGTATATGATGATTTATCAAAACAAGCGGTATCATATCGTGAGATATCATTGATATTACGCCGTCCATCAGGACGAGAGGCATATCCGGGAGACATCTTCTATCTACACTCAAGATTGTTGGAGAGAGCAGCAAAAATCATTGATAATGAGGAGGTAGTAAAAACAATGAACGATGTTCCTGATTCAATGCGTCCAATGTTAAAAGGAGGAGGATCATTAACAGCCCTTCCAGTAATTGAGACACAAGCAGGAGACGTATCAGCATATATTCCAACAAACGTAATTTCAATTACTGACGGACAGATATTCCTTGAGACAAACCTATTCCACCAAGGACAACGTCCTGCAATTAACGTAGGTATATCAGTATCACGTGTAGGAGGAAATGCACAAGTAAAGGCAATGAAAAAAATTGCTGGAACATTAAAAATAGCTCAAGCACAATATCGTGAGTTGGAGGCATTTACAAAGTTCGGAGGAGATGTTGACCCAGTTACAGCAATGGTAATTGACCGAGGACGTAAGAACAGTCAATTGTTGATACAACCTCAATATTCACCAATGCCAGTGGGAGAGGAGATTGCAATAATATATTGTGGAATTAAAGGTCTGTTAAAAGATGTAGCAGTAGAGAATATTAAAGAGTTTGAAAAATCATTCTTAGAACTATTGCGAACTAAACATCAAGCTGATATTTTAGATCAACTTCAAGTAGGAAAACTTGATGAGGAGATCGAAGAGAAATTACGCATAGTAGCAGAAAGCGTAGCAAGCAGATTTTAAAAACAGATAAGATGGCAACAATAAGGGAGATAAAAGGAAGGATAACCTCAACCAAGTCATCAGAGAAGATAACAGGTGCAATGAAGATGATATCTTCTGCCAAACTACGTAAGGCAGAAGGAGCACTTCGTATGATGCATCCGTACCGTAACCAATTAAGTTCGGTAATATCACATCTTCTCTCATCTGACGGAGATTATCCATCACCCCTTACCGAAATACGTTCGGTATCTCGATTTGCATTTGTGATAATAGGTTCAGAGGAGGGATTATGTGGAGCATACAATGTATATCTCTTTAAAAAACTATTAGAGAGAATGGAGTATGTACGTAATACCTATGGAGAGGAGTGTCAGATAACACTCTATCCTTTAGGGAAAAAGATGACCTCAATATTGTCAAAAATGCAAGGAGTAGAGGTAAAAAAATCAGAATACCTCACAGCAAAGAGCCCTTCAACAGTAATACGAGAGTTTACTGATGATTTAATATCGAACTATTTATCAAAGAATTACGATGAAGTTGAGGTGATATACCCCAAATTTAAATCTATGGCATCTCAACCGGTCGAAACACGCACTCTATTGCCAATTGATTCAACTCAATTGTCAACAGAGCAAGAAACAAGTGGACATCAAAATCCATACATATACGAACCAACAAAACAAGAGATATTCTTGTCAATATTGCCACTATTTGTGCGAGTAGATATGCAAGATGCAATATATAACGGAAGAGCATCAGAACAGGCAGCACGAGTAATAGCAATGCAGTCGGCGAGTGATAACGCTAAGAAACTGTTGGAGGAGTTACAATTGGATTACAACAAATTGCGTCAACAAGGAATTACAAACGAATTATTAGATATAGTAGGAGGATCAATGCATTAATAGATTATGAAGAGTTTAGTAGAGTACATAAAATCTATTTTCAAAGGTCTATGGACACTTTTGATAGGTATGAAAATAACACTAAAAGAGTTTTTCACACCTAAGATTACACAATGTTATCCCGAGAATAGAGAAACATTGAAGATTGCCGACAGATTTAGAGCAACACTTGTAATGGTACATGATGAGAACGGAAAAAACAAATGTACTGCATGTGGATTATGTTCAATGAACTGCCCAAATCAAACCATCAAAATAACCTCTCATGTTGAAGAGACCGAAGATGGTAAAAAGAAAAAAGTATTAGATACCTATATGTATGATATAGGCAGTTGTACATTCTGTCAATTATGTGTAGAAGGTTGCCCTACAAAAGCAATAGAGTTTACAAACGATTTTGAACAAGCAGTATTTACACGTTCAAAATTAGTAAAGCAATTAAATAAAAAATAAAACACGATAATATGGAAAACATTGGTAGCGAAGTAATCTTTTACATCATCGCAGCAGTAATGACAATATTCTCTGTGATGGCGGTTACTACAAAACATTTGTTACGTTCTGCAACTTACCTGTTGTTTGTATTATTTGGCACAGCGGCTCTCTATTTTCAACTTGAGTATGAATTTTTAGGAGCAGTACAAGTAGCGGTATATGCAGGAGGTATAGTCGTACTCTTTGTCTTTTCAATACTATTAACACAAGGGTTAGGACAAAACAAAGAGTCAATTAAAAAAAGTAAGTTGATAATGGCATTATCTGCAGCCGTCTTAGGACTAATTGTTTGCGGATATTCATTATTTACACACGTCTTTCCCAATTCGCGATATGCACTTGGCGAAGATATAACAATGAAACGAGTAGGAGAGGATTTATTAGGTTCAGGACAATACCAATATGTATTACCCTTTGAGTTAATAAGTGTACTCTTGTTAGCATGTATAATCGGAGGCATTATGATAGCCCGTAAAAGATAAAAACTATGGAAATACCTTATATATATTACTTAGTAGTAAGCGGTGTTATGTTCTTTGCAGGAGTATATGGATTCATAGCACGACGCAATATGTTGGCTGTCCTCATATCATTAGAGTTGATGCTGAATGCAGTAGATATAAACTTTGCTGTATTTAACCGATATTTATATCCCTCACAACTTGAAGGATTCTTCTTTACCCTATTTGCAATAGCAATAGCAGCAGCAGAAACAGCCATAGCAATTGCCATAATAATAAATATTTATCGAAACATCAAAAACATCAAGTCTGATAACTTAGATAAGATGAAAAACTAAAAGATAAGAGGACATGGATTTTTCATATTCAATTGTAATACTTGCGTTACCATTATTTATGTTCCTAACATTAGCGTTAGGCGGAAATAAAATGTCGCAAAAATTTGCTGGAATCCTTGGAACATTAGGATTGGCAACAATAGCAGTATTGTCATATATGGTAGCATTCCAATACTTTGGAATGGAGAGAGTAGATGGTGTTCGTCAAGCACTAATACCATATAACTTTGAGTGGTTAGGTTTTACCGAAAAACTGACAATCAATTTAGGAATATTGCTTGATCCTATATCAGTAATGATGCTTGTAGTAATAACCACAGTATCATTAATGGTACACATATATAGTATGGGATATATGCACGGTGAGAAAGGATTTCAACGTTACTATGCGTTCTTATCGCTTTTCTCATTCTCAATGTTAGGATTGGTAGTAGCAACAAACATATTCCAAATGTATATCTTTTGGGAGTTGGTAGGAGTATCATCATATCTGTTAATCGGATTCTACTACACAAAACCCTCAGCAGTATCAGCATCTAAAAAAGCGTTCATTGTAACACGTTTTGCTGACTTAGGATTCCTAATAGGAATACTATTACTATCATTCTATACTGAGACATTCTCATTTGATCAACTAACAGCCGACGGAGGATTCTTCTTAACCACAACATCAGGAGCAACATTCATGGGATGTTCAGTAGCATCATGGGCAATGGCATTGATATTTATGGGAGGAGCAGGAAAATCAGCAATGTTCCCACTACATATATGGTTGCCCGATGCAATGGAAGGACCAACACCAGTATCAGCATTGATACACGCAGCAACTATGGTAGTAGCAGGAGTATATCTTGTAGCACGTCTGTTCCCTGTATATCTATCAGTACCCGATGTATTAGAACTAATAACATGGGTAGGAGCAATAACAGCACTATATGCAGCAATAGTAGCGTGTGTACAAAGCGACATAAAACGCGTACTCGCATTCTCAACCATATCACAAATAGCCTTTATGATAGTAGCCTTAGGAGTATGTACATCAATGGTACCATCAGAGGGAGGATTAGGTTATATGGCATCAATGTTCCACCTATTCACACACGCAATGTTTAAAGCGTTGTTATTCTTGGGAGCAGGAGCAGTAATCCATGCAGTACACTCAAACGAAATGAGTCATATGGGAGGATTAAGAAAATATCTGCCCATTACACACATAACATTCCTGATAGCATGTTTGGCAATAGCAGGAATACCTCCATTCTCAGGATTCTTCAGTAAAGATGAAATCCTTGCCGCAGCATTCAATAAGAGCATGTTCTGGGGAGTATGGATGACAATAGTAGCAGCAATCACAGCATTCTATATGTTCCGTCTATACTTTGGAATATTCTGGGGAAAAGAGGCAAAACATGAACACACCCCACACGAGTCACCAGCAACGATGACTATACCCCTAATAATATTAGCAGTTATTACATGTGTAGCAGGATTTATACCATTTGGAGAATTTGTAACCTCAAACGGCGAATCATACCACATACACCTTGATATGACAGTAGCAATAACAAGTGTAGTATGTGCAGTAGTAGCAATACTATTAGCAACATGGTTATTTGCAAAACCCAACAGCAAACCAGAGAAGATGCAGGCAGCATTACCACGTTTGCACAAATGGGCATACAACCGTTTCTATATGGATAACGTATATCAATTTATAACACACAAAATCATTTTTGCAAAAATATCAAAACCAATAGCATGGTTTGATCGTCATATAATTGACGGAACAATGGATATGTTTGCAACAGTAACAAATTCTGTGTCTGAGAAGATAAAAGACTTCCAATCAGGAAAATTACAAATGTATGTGTGGGTATATATCGTAGGAGCCATGATATTAGCAGCGGCAGCAATATATACATTGTGTATTAAGTAGGAAAAAAGAAAAAAACAAACAATATGAGCATTTTATCAATATTCGTAATCATTCCCATATTAATGTTGGGAGGTCTGTTTCTTTCAAAGAATATGAAACAGATACGAACAGTAGCAACCGTAGGTTCGGCGCTACAACTAATAGCAGCCATAGCCTTAGTTGTTCTATTCTGTGGTAAGAGAGCAGCAGGAGATACAGCAGAAATGTTGTTTATGGCAGACCACGTATGGTTTCAAGCATTAAACATACACTATGCAGTAGGAGTTGACGGAGTATCAGTAGCCATGATATTACTATCAGCAATAATTGTATTTGCAGGAGTATTTGCATCATGGAAAATTGATCCACTGCCAAAAGAGTTCTTCATGTGGTTAATACTATTATCAATAGGAGTATATGGCTTCTTCATCTCAATAGACCTATTCACAATGTTTATGTTCTACGAGGTAGCCTTGATACCAATGTACTTGTTGATAGGAATCTGGGGAAGTGGAAAGAAATACTATTCAGCAATGAAACTAACACTGATGTTGATGGGAGGATCAGCACTACTATTGTTAGGAATATTAGGAATATATTTCAACTCATCAGCAGATGGCAATCTGACAATGAACATTTTGGAGATAGCGAAGAACAATGCGATACCTCATTCATTACAAAACATACTATTCCCATTAACATTTGTAGGATTTGGAGTATTAGGAGCAATGTTCCCCTTCCATACATGGTCACCTGACGGACACGCATCAGCCCCCACAGCAGTATCAATGCTACACGCAGGAGTATTGATGAAGTTAGGAGGATACGGATGTTTCAGAGTAGCAATGTACTTGATGCCATATGCAACACAAGAGTTATCATGGATATTCTTGATACTAACAGGAATAAGCGTATTCTATGGAGCATATAGCGCATGTGTACAAACCGACCTTAAATACATTAACGCCTACTCATCAGTAAGCCACTGTGGATTGGTGTTGTTTGCACTCCTAATGTGGAACACCACAGCAATGACAGGAGCAATAATGCAAATGCTATCACACGGATTAATGACAGCACTATTCTTTGCATTAATCGGAATGATATATGGTCGTACACACACACGTGATATTCGAGAGATGGGCGGACTAATGAAAATAATGCCATTCCTGTCAGTATGTTATGTAATAGCAGGTTTGGCATCATTAGGATTACCCGGATTAAGTGGATTTGTTGCAGAGATGACAATCTTTGTAGGAGCATTTGACCATGCAGATACATTCCGCCGAGTATTCACAATATTAGCATGTACATCAATAGTAATAACAGCGGTATATATCTTACGAGTAGTCGGAAAAATACTATATGGACCCGTACAAGACAAACACCATTTAGAGTTAACCGATGCAGTATGGTATGAGAAATTCTCAACAATAGTACTTATAATAGCAGTAGCCGGAATAGGAATATTCCCATTATGGGTATCAGACCTAATACGCGAAAGTATAAAAGTGATAAGTGAAAGAATAATACAATAATATAATAAGAAAGAACTTTTAATATGAGTTACGCAGAATTTTTAGGTATGGGAGCAGAATTGTCATTGATGGCAGTTATAATACTCCTATTCATATACGATACATTTGCCTCACAAAAATCAGGTAAATACCTACCCATAACAGCAGTATTACTACTTGCTATACAAACCCTATATCTTGCATTTGGAGGCATACAAGAAGCATCGTTGTTTGGAGGTATGTACTCAACAACAACAATGTCAAATGTAGCAAAAATAATATTGAACATAGGAACAATATTAGTATTTATCCAAGCAGCATCATGGGTAAAAGAGGATGATATGAAGATTCGTAGAGGAGAATACTATGTATTAACACTCATCACTCTATTAGGAATGTACTTTATGATGTCAGCCCAAAACTTCCTACTATTCTTTATAGGATTAGAGACAGCATCATTACCAATGACAGCATTAGTAGCAATAGAGAAATACAAAGAGAACTCATACGAGGCAGCAGCCAAATATCTCTTCTTTGCAGTATTCTCATCAGCATTAATGCTATTAGGATTATCATATATCTACGGCGCAGTTGGAAGTCTATACTATTCAACAATAGCAGCATCTTTCACTGTAACACCATTAACAATAATGGCCGTGGTGTTGTTCTTAGCAGGAATGGGCTTTAAACTATCATTAGTACCCTTCCACCTATGGACAGCCGATGTATATCAAGGAGCACCAACAGTAGTAACCTCTTATTTATCGGTAATCTCAAAAGGAGCTGCAGCGTATGCGTTGATGATAGCATTGATGACAGCCTTTGGACAAGAAGCATTAGGAATATGGATTAACGTATTATACATAGTAATCATACTAACAATCACAATCGGAAACCTATTTGCAATCCGTCAACAAAACATAAAACGTTTCCTTGCATTCTCATCAATTTCACAAGCAGGATACATAATGTTAGGAGTGATGGCATGCAACGATTTTGGAGCAACCTCATTACTATACTATGTATTAGTCTATATCTTCTCAAACATAGCAGCCTTTGCAGTAGCAGGAGCAATAGAGAGAGCAAGTGGAAAACTCAATATCAACGACTATGACGGATTATACAAAACAAATCCAAAGTTGAGTGTAGCAATGATGTTAGCAATGTTCTCATTGGCAGGAATACCACCATTTGCAGGATTCTTCAGTAAATTCTTCATCTTCTATTCAGCAATAGAGACAGGAATTGGAGCAATGTATGTATTAGTATTCATAGCATTATTAAATACAATCATATCACTATACTACTATCTTTTAGTAGTAAAAGCAATGTTCTTAAAAGAGAGCGAGAATCCAATAGCACCAATCAAATCAGACTGTTATACTAAAGCCGTAATATTTATAACAGGATTAGGAATTGTGTTGTTAGGATTAGTAAGTTGGATATATGATTATATCTTTAGTGCAGTAGCCTAATAATTTATAAAACTCTAACAAACGAAGGGTATATTTAAAAGATATTTAACATATCAACTAACTAAAAAGTTCTATCTTTGCAAATGAGATAGAACTTTTTTTTGAATAACAAAAACCAAACAAAAATGTCAATATATATAATATTTATAGCATTTGCATTATTTAGTTTTATAGTACAACAAGTATTAAAATCAAAATTTAGTAAATATTCGCAAATAGCTTTACCATCAGGTTTAACAGGACGAGAAGTAGCAGAGAAGATGCTACGCGATGCAGGAATACACGATGTGCAAGTAGTATCGGTACAAGGACAACTAACCGACCACTACAATCCAATGACAAAAACCGTGAACCTTAGCGAACCCGTATATAATAGTTGTAGTATAGCAGCGGCGGCAGTAGCAGCACACGAATGTGGACATGCTGTACAACACGCAATAAAATACCCCTTTTTAACAATGCGTTCAAAATTAGTACCAGTTGTAAGTTTCGCTTCAAGTTGGATGCAATGGGTGTTATTAGCAGGAATTCTTTTAATTCAAACAATGCCACAAATAATGCTTATAGGAATAATTCTATTTGCAACAACAACCCTATTTAGTTTCATAACATTACCCGTTGAGATAAATGCAAGTTCACGAGCATTAATGTGGTTAAGTGGAGCAGGAATAACAAACGTATCAACCTATCCCAAGGCAAAAGATGCACTAAAATGGGCAGCATACACATACGTTGTAGCAGCATTAGGCTCATTAGCAACATTAGTATATTACATATTAATATTTACATCGCGAAGAGATTAAAAGCGCAACCCTTTAATAAAACAAAAAATCAGTTACTTTAAAGTAACTGATTTTTTGTTTATTCAATAAATTATATAGAACCACAAAACTACATTATCATAATTTGCAGTATAAATAAAAATTATCCCTCAATATTTTGTCTATAATAAAGTCTTAACAAGTTACGGTCAATGATACAAATTTCTTTAGGCGAAAAATCAATAATACCCAATTCTTTTAACTCATCTAACATAGAATTAAACAACGACCTTTGCACGCCAAAGAACATATAAATATCTCGTAATTTAGCTTTAATAACAATGTCTGAAGAGTTGTAACATGTAAAATACAAAACCCAAAAAGCAAATTTAGCTCTTATATTATCAGACGCAATTTGATTATAAGCTTCAAAAGGAATTTGTGATTTTCGAGAAAGATCAATCAAATAGTTCAATAATACAACTCTATGCTCTTGCATAATAGATATAAAATCTTGGTTATCAATAACCAGAACACCAGTATTATCACAACAAGCATAAACTGAAACAGAATATTTATTATTACCCATTAAGCAATTTGAAGCAATATTGTTAGGAGCAGTAATTGTCTCAAAAAGTTTAATCTTAACCTTTTCATTAATATATTCTGAACGGACATTCCCCGAGATAATAAATTTTAAGCAATCACACACATCTCCAGCATTAATAATAGCCTCACCATTATTATACGATATAAATTCAAATTTATATTTCTCAATAATCTTATTAAAAGATTCAATGCTCAACCCTTTAAATAGAGGAATTTGCAAAATAGAATCATATATGCTCATAATCAAAAATAAATATATACGAACAAATGTAGTTAAAAAAAAGGATATTTAAATTAAAATGCGATAAAAATTAAAATATAAAGTTGTCATTAAAAAATATAATATTCAAACTAAAGCCACCAAATAGGCAGTAATAAAAAATAAGCATCATACAACAAAAAATGCAAATTAGTGTTCTTAATATAATAATATAGTATGGAGAAAAAAAGATTTTGAAAAAAACTGCTTACAAATAATAACTACTCATAATAATTATTATATTTGCAATAAATTAAAAACAATATAGAGTTATGGAATTTTTAACTTTCAATTTTAAAGATGTGTTAAGTGCGTTTTTCGTACTTTTTGCGGTGATTGATGTACCAGGGTTAATGCCAATTATAATTAATTACAAAAGACAAGGCAACCCTATAAATGCAACAAAAGCCTCTCTTTACTCATTAGCGGCATTTGTAACATTTTTGTTTGTGGGAGAAGCATTGTTAAATTTATTCAATGTAGATATTGCATCTTTTGCGGTTGCAGGTTCACTGGTAATTTTTGCACTAGCTTTTGAAATGATATTCGGAATAAAAATTTTTAAAACCGATGACACACCCAAAAGTTCAAGTGTATTTGTACCAATAGTATTTCCATTAATAGCAGGAGCAGGATCGTTCACAACCCTTCTTTCGTTAAGAGCCTTATACTCAACACAAGATATATTAGTATCACTTATAGCCAATGTAATAGTAATATTCTTAGCAATACGTTTAGTATCGTTCTTTGAAAAAGTGTTAGGAGAAGGAGGAATATACGTTTTACAACGCGTGTTTGGAATAATATTGTTAGCAATATCAGTAAGAATGTTTATGGAAAACATAACCCAAATGTTAGATAAACTATAAACAATAAGAGATTAAAGATAAATTTTCTTAAAAAAAATTTGCTTTTAACAAATTAAACTTCTATTTTCGTAAAAATAATTAAATACGCTATAATTTAGTGATAAAATAAATCAAAAAACAAGATCAACAATTATGAGCTATCTTAAGTTTGATAAAAGTTTGATGATAAATCTCGAGCAGTCATTACCGCGCGAGATTTTGAGGACTAATAAATCTGGAGCGTATCACTGTACTACACTAGTAGGCTGTAACACACGCAAACAACACGGATTATTAGTAATTCCCATACCTGAGATGGATGATGAAAATCATGTAATGTTATCTTCTCTCGATGCCACCGTAATACAACACGGAGCACCTTTCAATTTGGGAATCCACAAGTATCAAGGCAATGTATATAGTCCTAACGGACACAAATACATTCGCGAGTACAATTGTGATGATATCCCCAAAACTGTATATCGAGTAGGAGGAGTAGTTCTGAAACAAGAGAAAATATTCGTTTCTCACGAAAGCAGAATATTAATCAAATACACTCTTGTTGATGCACACTCTGAAACAACATTGCAGTTCCGTCCATTCTTGGCGTTCCGTAATGCAAACGATGTATGTATTGAGAACAATCAAATAAACAAAGAGTATAACGAGGTAGCAAACGGAATAAGTTGTTGTCTATACCAAGGATATCCCAACCTCTATATGCAATATAGCAAAAAGGTTGAGTTCGTAAGCGATCCCCATTGGTATAACGGAATAGAGTATGTAAAAGACCAAGAGAGAGGATACTCATATCGCGAAGATTTATTCGTACCGGGATACTTCCAAATGCCAATAAAAAAAGGAGAATCAATAATCTTCTCGGCAGGAATTGAAGAGGTAAAACCACGCAGTCTAACAGCAATGTTTGACAAAGAGTTGGAAGTACGTCCACACCGAACATCATTCTACAACTGTTTGAAAAACTCAGCACAACAATTCTACCTAAAACGCAATAACGAGAACTATATGCTTGTAGGATATCCATGGTTTAAAGTAAGAGCACGCGACCTCTTCATCTCAATACCGGGATGTTCACTATACATTGAAGATGAAGCAATGTATCACAAAATGATGGATACAGCTCTATCGGCATTAAAACGCTTCATGGCAACAGGCGAACTCGATAGCGTAATAAAAGGAATTGACCAACCCGATGTGCCACTATGGGCAATATGGGCAATACAACAATACGCACAAGCAGTATCTTTTGATGAATGTATCAAAAAATATGGCGAAACATTAGAAGAGATAATCCTATATATAATAGGAGGCGGACATCCAAACCTATTCGTACACGAGAACGGATTGATATATAGCGATGGACGAGAGAAATCAATCTCATGGATGACAACCCTTGCAGAGGGAGGCCGTCCGGCAACTCCAAGAACAGGATATTTGGTAGAGTTTAACGCATTATGGTATAACGCATTAAAATTCTGTCACTCAACCATCCACGATAAGAAAAAAGCTGCTGTACGCAATGCCATATCAGATCTAATAGAACAAGTAGATATCTCATTCAAGGAGACCTTCCTTAATGAGCATGGATACCTATATGACTATGTAGATGGAGGATATGGAGAGTTAAGCGTACGTCCAAATATGGTATTTGCAATCTCATTAGAGTATTCTCCACTAACACGCAAAGAGCGAAAAGGAGTATTGGATGTAATCACGCGAGAGTTGCTAACACCAAAAGGATTACGCACATTAAGTCCAAAGAGTTACGGATACCGTCCGGTATATTACGGACCACGCTATGACCGAGAGCAAGCCTATTACCAAGGACCTGCACGTCCATGGTTGATGGGAGCATACGCCGAAGCATATCTAAAAATATTCGGATTAAGTGGAGTCTCATTCATAGAGCGAATGTTGATTGGATTTGAAGAGGAGATGTCAAACAACTGTATCGGAACAATCTCTGAGTTATTTGACGGAAACCCACCATTCATCGGTCGCGGAGGAATCAGTTATGCTGTAAACGTAGCAGAGATATTGAGAGTATTAAACCTAATGAAAAATTATAATAACAACATATAGGTATGAAAGCATTAATGTTTGGATGGGAGTTTCCTCCCCATATTCTCGGAGGTCTCGGAACAGCAAGTTACGGACTAACAAAGGGAATGCACAAATGTGGCGATATGGATATCACATTTGTAATACCCAAACCTTGGGGCGATGAAGAGAAAGGCTTTGCCAATATCATAGGAGCCAACAACACCCCTGTTGTATGGCGCGATGTAGATTGGAATACAGTAGAAAATCAAATAGGCAATACTATGAATCCGCAAACCTATTACGATTTGCGTAACAATATATATGCCGATTTCAACTATATTCACACCAACAATCTTGGATGTATAGAGTTCTCCGGACGTTACGCCGACAACATATTAGAGGAGATAAACAACTACTCAATAGTTGCAGGAGTAATAGCACGAACAGTACCTTGCGATGTAATCCACTCACACGACTGGTTAACCTATCCCGCAGGAATACATGCAAAACAGATAACAGGCAAACCATTGGTAATACACGTACACGCAACAGACTTTGACCGTAGTCGTGGAAATGTAAACCCTGACGTATTCCGTATCGAAAAAGACGGAATGAACTATGCCGATCATATCATTACAGTAAGTAATCTGACACGTCAAACCGTAATAGAAAAATACGGAATATCTCCCGATAAAGTAACAACAGTACACAATGCCGTTGAGCCAATGAGTGAGGAGATTATGGCAATAGAGATGCCACGCAATCCCAAAGAAAAAGTAGTAACATTCCTTGGTCGTATAACAATGCAAAAAGGACCAGAGTACTTTGTTGAGGTAGCAGCACAAGTATTACGTAAAACAAACAACGTACGCTTTGTGATGGCAGGAAGTGGCGATATGATGAACAAGATGATACGACTTGCAGCAGAACGCGACATAGCCGATAAATTCCAATTCACAGGATTCTTACGAGGCAAACAAGTATATGAGATGCTTAAATCGAGCGATGTATATATGATGCCATCGGTATCAGAGCCCTTTGGAATATCGCCCCTTGAAGCAATGCAGGTAGGAGTACCATCAATTATCTCAAAACAATCGGGATGTGCTGAGATTTTGAACAATGTAGTAAAAACCGATTATTGGGATGTAGATGCAATGGCAGATGCCGTATATTCAATAATAACATATCCGGCAATGTACAACCACATGAAAGAAGAAGGAATACGCGAAGTAAACGAAATCAAGTGGGAGTACGCAGGACAAAAAGTGATAGATATATACCGCAAGGTAATGAAATGGTAAAACTTTAAAAACAGCAATAAAATGAGAACAATCTGTTTCTATTTTCAAATTCATCAACCATTCCGTTTGAAACGTTATCGTTTCTTTGATATTGGTAATGACCACTACTATTATGACGATTTCAACAACGAGGAGATAATCCGTCGAATAGCAGAGCGTTCATATTTACCCGCAAATCGTGCATTATTAGAGATGATAGAAGATTCGGGTAATAAGTTTAAAGTAGCATTCTCAATCTCAGGCGTAGCACTTGAGCAATTAGAGATGTATGTGCCGGAGTTTATTGACTCAATGCGAGACTTGGCAAAAACAGGATGCGTAGAGTTCCTGTCAGAAACATACGCACACTCATTAGCATCGTTAGTCGATCCCGAAGAGTTTATCAACCAAGTAAAAGCACACGATGATAAAATAGAGTTGTTATTCGGACAACGACCCAAAGTATTCCGTAACACCGAGTTGATATATTCAGATGAGATAGCGGCTATGGTAGCATCAATGGGCTTCAAAGGAATCATCACAGAGGGAGCAAGACACATATTAGGATGGAAGAGTCCAAACTACCTATACACACCGGCAACAGCACCAAAAGTAAAATTGATGCTTAAAAACTATAAATTGAGTGACGATATAACATTCCGATTCTCAAATTACGAGTGGAACGAATATCCATTAACAGCCGATAAGTTTATGGGATGGATAGGCTCATTGCCCGAAGGCGAGGAGGTAGTAAACCTATTTATGACATACGACACATTAGGCGAACTACAATCAGCCGAAACAGGAATCTTCGGATTTATGAAAGCACTACCACGCTTTGCGGCAGATAAAGGCATCACATTCTCAACACCATCAGAGGTAATATCAAAACTAAAACCAGTAGATGTAATCTCGGTAAACGATCCAATCTCTTGGGCAGACGAAGAGCGAGACACATCAGCATGGTTAGGAAACATATTACAAAAAGAAGCATTTGAGAAACTATACTCAGTAGCAGAAAGAGTACGCTTGTGTTCTGACACACGTCTAAAACAAGACTGGAACTATCTACAAGCATCAGATCACTTCTACTATATGTGTACAAAACACTTTGCAGACGGAGCAGTGCACAGTCACTATAGCCCATACGATTCAGCATACGAGGCATTTACCAACTATATGAACGTATTAAGCGACTTTATAGTACGAGTAGAAGAGCAATTCCCCGATTCAATTGAGAACGAAGAGTTGAATGCACTGATCACAACAATTCGTAACCAGGCAGCTGAGATTGAGGTGTTGAAAAAAGAGTTAGCAAGTGCAAAAGCAAATGCTGGAGTAATAGAAGAAGAAAAGCCTGCAAAAAAAGCACCTGTAAAGAAAGCAACAAAAAAAGCAGCACCTAAAGCAGAAGTTGAGGCTTCGGTAGAGGAGAAACCGGCAAAAAAAGCCCCAGCAAAAAAGGCAACAAAAAAAGCCTCTAAATAATTAGATGCAACATAATAAATTTAGAAAGGACTGTTCCGAGTGGGGGACAGTCCTTTCTAATTGCTAAAAATTCAAAACTAAATCTTAAACACTATACACGTGTATCAGTTTTAATAACAGGTTTTTGGCATCCGCAACCATCCCTGTTGCACGAAGCAAAACCAATAACAATTATTGTACAAACAATAAAAAATATAAACTTTTTCATAAACGTTCAAATTATATGCACGAAGGTACAATAACTTTTTTGAATAACACAGCAAAGAAAATAACAAAAACATAAAAAAACAAAATAATATAATAACTCTCCATAATTTTTATTAATTTAGCAGAGTAAAACAAAAAACAAAACAGATATGGCACAAAACGAAGAACTATTTTACGATGACGAAGACGCAGTAAAATACATCCGCAAAAACTTAGACGCAGAACTAACAAAAGAGATATCAGACGATGATATATACTATGTAGTAGACCTGATATACGACTTCTACGAAAGCAAAGGTTTTATGAGTGAAGAAGATGAAAACGCCGAGATAACCATAGCCGATGATGAAATAATAGACTATGCAGTATCAATGGCAAAAAAAGACACACTCTGCAAACTAACACCAGAGCAAATCGAGGCAATCATCGAAGGCGAACTCTCATATTGCGAGTCAATAGGAATGTTTAAATAGCCATAAAGTATATATGTTAAAACACAACCAATATATACTATTAATACTAACACTCCTATTATTCGTATCACCACAAGCAGAATCGCAACTGTTAAAACGCGAAAAGAAGAGTGGAGTACAATTATCGCTAAGGGATAAAACAATGTCCCATATCGAAATACAAACGCTCACACTTGATGAAAACATAAATGTACCCATTATAGAGTCACCATTAGCACATCGCAAAATACGCGAGTATATGGCAGAGCAAGAGAAAACCTTGCAAAAACTCAAACAATATGGAGTGTCACAAGTAGAATTACAACGCGGAGGGGAGGTTATAAAACTAACAATCCCGGTTGATAAATTATTCTATCCAAACGATACAACACTCTTCAATAAAGCAGATTTGTTGCTGCGTCCCATAGCCCGATACGGTTCAGATATAGGAATGTATCATATACTAATAGTAGTACATAGCGATAACACAGGAAGCATAGAGTATAACCTGAACCTAACCACGAAAAGAGCCGAGCAATTGCACAATAAGATAAAGCAGTTAGGTTTAAAAACCGATGAAGTAGTAGTCTATGGAATGGGAGGAGAAGAACCGCTAACCGACAATCTCACAATGGAGAAACGCAAAAAGAATAGAAGAGTAGACATCTATTTAGTACCGGGAGAGGAGATGATAAAACTATCACTACGAGGCCGGTTAGAGGTAAAATAGTATTCAAAAAACATAAAAAGATAACGTATAGTCATGCGTTATCTTTTTTATATAAAAACCTATTTGAAAATATTCTTAAAATTAATACCTTTGTAATAGTAAGGATAAAGCAATTATTAACCATATAAATTACGAAAGATGGAGATTAAACTACCAATAAAAAAAGGAGAAACCACTGATAAAACAATATCAGGAGTAATGAATATGGTTATCGTAGGAGCCAACGGAGCCGGAAAAAGCCGATTTGGCAAAGAGATAGAGCAACGGTATTACACCAATACCTTCCGAATCTCGGCACTAAAAACCGTAATGCCCATTGATGAAACCGCCGAGGTAAAAGAAAACTCCATAACAGGAGAGTATAACAAATACTTTAAAGAGAATAAACAACTCACACTCAAAACCGAGTTTGAGCAACTCTTTGCATTACTAATCAGGGAGGAGATGCAAAACCTCATAGATTATAAAAATGCAATATCACAAGGCAAGAATGTAACGCTAAAAACCTCAACATTAGACAAAACACAAGTAATGTGGGAGAAGATATTTCCACATCACAAAATAATTCGCAGCAATGGAAAATTGGAGATAGTATCCGACACCTCGCCCAATAACTACAACGCAATGCAGATGAGTCATGGTGAAAAAGTAGTACTCTATCTCATAGCCGCCTCACTCATAGCACGCCCAAACTCAATAATCATAGTAGATGAGCCGGAGATGCACCTGCACCCCTCAATGACCTCATCCTTGTGGAACGACATAGAGAGTCAGCGACCAGACTGTTGTTTTATCTACCTTACACACGACCTAAACTTTGCCGTATCGCGTAGTGGAAAACGCATCTGGGTAAAAAGTTACGATGCCGAAACCAACAGTTTCGATTACGATTTCATTGAAAATAGCGACACCCTACCCGAAGAGATATACCTTGAACTCTTAGGCGGACGCAAACCCGTACTATTTGTCGAAGGCGACACAACATCAAGCATTGACAATAGACTGTACCCATTAGTCTTTACCGAGTACACCGTAAAACCATTAGGCGGATGCAGTAAAGTAATAGAGGTGACACGAGCCTTCTCCGAGATGAAAAACTTTCATATGCTGGAGTCGCGAGGAATCATTGACCGAGATCGTCGCACCTCGCACGAAGTAGAATATCTGCGGAGCAAAAACATCTATGTACCCAACGTAGCCGAAGTAGAAAACCTATTACTCATTGAGCCGGTAGTACGCTCAGTAGCACGATGCACAGGCAACAACGAAGAGCAAGTCTTTACAGCCGTAAAACAAGGAGTAATCAAGTTCTTTAAGGCATCAATTGAGGAACAAGCATTAATCCATACCCGTCATCGCATACGCAATGGCATAGAGTTTCGCATCGATACCCGAGCAAACACAATCGAAGAGTTTGCACATCACATCGAGCATCTAACCGATGAGATAGACTCACGCTTTACCTACACCAAATTAGTAGATAAATTCAACCGATTTGTACGAGAAGAAAACTACCCTGCCATACTAAAATTCTTTAATCAAAAAGCAATGATAGCACAAAGCAAGGTGACAACACTTTGCGGATTCTCCACACCCGACCAATACATAAACTATATACTATTCATCCTACGAAGAGGAGGAGCAGAGGCAGAAAAGATAAGAGAAGGCATAAAAGCCTGTTTTAACCTCGATGCACCAGCAAAAATAAAACCACGAAAAAAGAAAAAATGATAAAACTCTGGATATCGGCGGCACGCCCCCGAACACTACCCACATCCATAGCACCAGTAATATTAGCAACAACCTACTCATGGCAGCAAGGCAAAGCCGATTGGTGGGTATTTACAATATGTATGCTATTTGCACTTGCAGCACAAATAGCATCAAACTTTGCAAACGACTATTTCGATTATAAAAACGGAAGCGACAAACCCAACCGGGTAGGGCCACGCCGAGCCGTAGCATCGGGCGACATAGCTCCCCGCACCATGCTCACAGCAACCATAATAACCCTAGCCATAGCAGCCATATTAGGGTGTATGTTAATACCCATAGGCGGATGGCAGTTAGTAGTATTAGGAGCAATAATAATACTCTTTGCCCTCGCATACTCAGCAGGCCCCTATCCCTTATCATATCACGGCTTAGGCGAAGTAACCGTATTCATATTCTTTGGCATAGTACCAGTAACAGCAACCTATTGGTTACAAACCTCAACAATAGAGATGCCGGTAATAATAGGAGCAGCCGCCATGGGCTTACTATCATCAAACATCCTATTAGTAAACAACTATCGCGATTATCAAACCGACAAACAAGACGGCAAACGCACCTCAGTAGTAATCTTAGGACGCCGATTTGCCATAATAACCTATCTTGTAAACGGAATATTAGCAACCACAATACTCGCCACCACATACACAGGAGCAATATTTGCCATACTCTTCTTGGCACTACACCTAAAAACATGGCGAGGACTAATAAAAACCCAAGGACAAGCCCTTAATGCCTATATAGGACTAACAGCCCGAAACCAACTAATATTCACACTACTATATTTAGCCGTAGCACTAATAGAAGCAACCATAAAATAACAATGGAAAATAACCCCTTTGCAATCAACTTCAAAACAAAAGCATTAACCTTTCTGCTGGTAGAAGCAGTAATGTTCATCATAGCATCGGCATTAGTAGCAATAGCATCAAAACTACTTACACTGCCCGAACGCCCCCAAATGATGATAATGCTAACCATACAAGGCATAGTATTGTTTATAGCCTCGCCCCTGATAACAGCAAGGCTACTAACGCGCAAACCCTTCAAATACCTATCACTAACCACATTACCAACCCTCAAACAAATAGTGTGGGTAACAATAGCAATGATAGTAATGACACCAGCCCTCAACCTCATAGTATCGTGGAACGAGTCAATGCACTTACCCGAGTTTATGTCGGGCATAGAGGAGTGGATGAGAGCAAACGAAGACGCAGCAGCCGAGTCAACCAAAAAACTTCTCTCTCTGCAAACCCTAACGGAGTTAATCATAACCCTGCTAATAGTCGGCTTAATGACAGGAGTAGGCGAGGAGTTAACCTTCCGAGGCGTAATGCAAAAACTAATAGAAGACAAGTGGCAAAATCACCACATAGCAATATGGTTAACCGCAATAATATTCAGTGCCATACACCTGCAATTCTTCGGATTCTTTCCCCGAATGTTATTAGGAGCATTTTTCGGATACCTGTTAGTATGGTCAAAAAGCATCTGGCTACCAATCTATGCACATACCCTAAACAACAGTATGGCAGTAATAGCAGCCTATATGCTCAATATAAACCTCACCAGCGAAGAGATAGATAAAATAGGAACAACAGAAGGCGGTTCACTGTGGACAGCCGCTATAAGTCTGCTACTCTTTATATACTGTGTAATAAAACTAAGAAAAGAAAAAACAAAACAATTACTAATAATATAAATCAATAACAAAGAGAAGATGAAAGCACTTAAACAAATTGTTGCCATAACATTAATGATGGCAATATTCGTATTAGCACTACCATCGTGCGGAGGAGAAGATGATGACTTTTGCAAAGTATCAGTAACAACAACACAAGGAGGAATAGCAACCGCTTCCGAAACCGAAGTAATGCCGGGTTGGGAAGTAACCTTAACAGCAACCCCCGAGAATGGATACCGTTTTGTAAGTTGGATGGTATCAGGTATGGAAGTATCAACCGAGAACCCTTATACAACAGTAATAACAGAGAATACCCAATTTAAAGCCATATTTGAGAGAGAAAATGGAGCAGGAGACGATCAAGTAGATGAAATCCTCCCAGATGAAGGAATAACAGAAGAACAAATATATACCATTGAGATAAAGCCCGAAGGAGCAGGAGAAGTCTCAAAAACAATATATGGTAATGCCCTTAATATGGTAGCCCAACCAAACGAAGGATACCGCTTTGTAAACTACACCATTAATGGCGAAGTAGTAAGCACAGAATCAATATACTCTATCAATATAACAGACTTTACCGAGATAGTAGCAAATTTTGAAGAAGAGAATATAGTACCCCCTCAACCCGAAACAATGGTTGCAGTAGATTTAGGACTCTCAGTAAAATGGGCAATATGTAACTTGGGAGCAGAAACCCCATACGAGAGTGGAAACTACTATGCGTGGGGAGAGATAGAGACTAAAGAAGATCACAATTATTGGGAAAACTATCTATGGAGTAATGGAAGCGAAACCACAATAACAAAATATTGTACAAATATAGAAGAAGGAATCCTCGATAATAAAACAGCCCTTGAATTAGAAGATGACGCAGCACACGTAGCGCTTGGAGGTAATTGGCGTATGCCCACAGTCGAAGAATTTAATGAGTTACTTCGTGAGTGTGTATGGTACTGGGTAGAGCTTAATGGAGTACAAGGATATAAAGTAATAAGTTTTAAAACCGAGAAATCAATATTCCTGCCAGCCGTTGGAATAAAATCACGAGAGAATATATCAGGGGTAGGAACATTAAGTTCATACTGGACAAATACATTATCAACTCGCTCTTACGAAGCAAAACGACTATTTATATATAATGGTAACGAAGATGAATTAGGAGTGTGGCCATATTATCGTTGGATAGGATGCCCAATCCGTCCAGTATATGCGGAGTAAAAAAGATAAATTAAGAGAAACAAATATATGGTTGCTCACGTGAGCAACCCTTTATTCATATTATAAACCAATTAGACTAATCTGACTAATTAGAGCAATTATTAACAAATCTGTGAGTAAGCAAGTTCAACAAACGAAAGTTTGTTAACTAACACTAATACTAAGGAATAAAGCACTCCAAAAGTTTAGCCTTACCCTCAATCTTAACACAACAAGTAGTTGCAGGAACAAGGATAGTCTCTCCTTGTTTCATAGTTGTAACATTACCCTCGCAGTCAGTTAATGTAGCGTTACCACCCATACAGATAAATATTGAGAATGAGTCGCGGTCGCTCAATTTGTAATCAACCACGCCATCAATATCCAATACACTTGTTGAGAAGTATTCGCACTCTGCAAGTTTAACACCCTCATTTAATTTGGGAGTATATTCTGTTTTAAGGTCGCTATAAAGTTTGTAGTCGATAGCATCCTTTGCAAGTTCAGTGTGTAGTTCTCTGCCATTACCATTTTTATCTTTACGGTTGTAGTCGTAAATACGGTAAGTAATATTTGAGTTTTGTTGAATCTCTGCAATGAAAATTCCTTTGCCAATAGCGTGAACACGTCCTGCAGGTAAGAAGAAAACATCGCCACTCTTAACCTCGTGGAATTGAAGAACATCTGTGATCGTATTATTTTCTATACGCTCAACATACTCTTCGGGTGTAATCTCTTGTGAAAAACCAGAGTATAGTCCAGCACCTTCGGCAGCCGAGATAACATACCACATCTCTGTTTTACCAAATGAGTTGTGACGCTCTTTAGCAAGAGTATCATCGGGGTGAACTTGTATTGAAAGATAATCTCTTGCATCAATAAATTTAATTAGCAAGGGGAAATCTTTTCCAAAACGCTCAACAACATGTTTACCTAAAAGAGCAACGCCCTCTTTCTCCATAACCTCAGTTAGGGTAGCACCTTTGTACTCGCCATCGGCAACAACCGAAACATTACCCTCAACTTGAGAAATCTCCCAACTCTCGCCAATGCCCTCTAATTTAGGAGAAACATCTTTGAATTTACAAATCTCGTTACCACCCCAAATAACGGGTTTAAGAATGTCTTCAAATTTTAATGGTTTCATAGTTATATATTTAGTTAATAATTAGCGGATAAGTAATAACATTGTCGCTATACACAATCTCTAATGTGTATATGCCTCTTTCAAGGTTAGGAATATTGTTATGTTCCTTGCCCTTGCCATAATATACGTAACCCGAATTGGGCGACAATATGCTTACACTTTTGCACAAATTTACTCTATCTGCTGGAATTACAATCTTTTCTCCCTCAAAAAAATGCAATGGGGGATGATATTGTTGTGCAGCCTCACTCTCATGGTAGTAGTCATTAGTAGCAGTTACAGCATAGTATAATCCAGTTGAGTAATCTTTATAACTCTTTTCTGTGTATCGAGCCTCAATAATATTCTCTGCCAAATTGGTGTCAACAGGGTAACTATCCGATGCATATACAGTGTAGTACTTGGCATCACCCTCGCACTCCCATGATATTGTTTTAGAACCATCCTCTGCAACTGTAATGTTCAAATCGTATGGTAGAACATCACACCCCTTTTTATAATTCTTCAATGCAGGAAATAGTGCAGGAGTATTATAGGTATCTCCTTTAAGAGTAGTGCTTACACCTTTTAAATTATCTTCAAGTTGCAAAGTTCTGTAAAACGAACTTCCAGCAATACCCATATCTCTGCTAACATATATTTGAGGCATAAAGTCACGTAAACTCCAATTGCCACTGCTTTTATCCAAACGATAAACTCCCAATCCTGCAACAATAGGGTAGCCATTACTGTTTCTTACCCAATCTTTTACAAAGGGGAAAAACGACACATCAGGGTAATACATCATAGGAGCAACAAAATCTTGTTTGCCTGCTCTTAGCCAAGCAGCAACATCTTGGTATGCTGCCTCCATACCACTCCAACCCATCGAAGAGAAATATTTGTGATTATCGCGTTTACCCAACACAGCACTACTAACCATAACTTTTGGGTTTATCTTTTTTACTGCATCATATATTGAGTAAACAATACTGTTGATATTGTTTATTCTCCACTCCTTTAAACTCTCTCCATTATTAGCATACTTTTTATATGTTTTTGAATCGGGGAAATCGTGAGCCCTGTCGGGGTATCTTATATAGTCAAGATGAATACCGTCAACACTATATTTTTGGGCAATCTCGCTAACAATGTCTATCAAGTAAAAACAGGTCTCAGGCTCTCCCGGATTAAGATACCACTCTCCGTTATACTTGGTACATATCTCAGGTTTACGTTTAGGTAACGCCTTATTCCCTTGCATCTTAATAGCCTTGTCGCTGCCAATGTTCATACACACCACCCAAGCGTGGCATTGCAACCCTCTTTTGTGGCACTCATCAATGGCAAATGCAAGAGGATCATATAGCGGTTTTTTACCACGAGTGCCAGTCATTATAGCACTATATGGTTCAATATCCGACTCATACAAAACATCGCTCCTTAAACGAGCCTGAAAAAATACGGTGTTCATATTTAACTCTTGCACCATATCTAAAATTTTGCATAAATCCCTTTTTTGCTTTTCGCAACCCTCTAACGATGTTGCTTGATTTTTTGGCCAATCCAAACCATAGTTAGTTGTTAGCCATATAGCACGTATTTCGTTTTTAGGATTTTGAGCATTACCTTTTATAAAAAAAGCAGAGGTCAAAAGTATTAAACACAAAACCCTCAAAAAGTAGTTTTTCATCATAAAATTATTTATATTGCGAAGATACAAATTTTTTAGCAAAAAATGATTGCATTTTAATAAACTCTGTATTAATTTTACACAGATTAATGTAGGTATAGCTTATCTATATAAAAAGAGAAACATTAACTACAAAATATTAACTTATGGCAAAGAACAGATTAGTAGGAGATTATCCTGTAATTGGTATCCGCCCCACTATTGACGGACGTAGAGGAGAGTTGAAAGTGAGAGAGTCTCTCGAGGAGCAAACTATGAACATGGCAAAATCAGCAGCCAAGTTGTTCGAAGAGAATTTGCGTTACAGCAACGGAGAACCTGTAAAAGTTGTAATAGCAGATACAACAATAGGTCGTGTTGGAGAGGCAGCTGCTTGTGCTGAGAAATTTAAAAAAGCAGGAGTAGAGATAACCCTTACAGTAACACCATGCTGGTGCTATGGAGCAGAGACAATGGATATGGATCCCTTAACAATAAAAGGTGTATGGGGATTTAATGGAACAGAGCGTCCAGGAGCAGTGTATCTTGCATCAG
Source organism: Bacteroidales bacterium (assembly GCA_017521245.1). NCBI lineage: Bacteria > Pseudomonadati > Bacteroidota > Bacteroidia > Bacteroidales > Bacteroidales bacterium. Next base: position 60,315 of record JAFXDI010000048.1, on the reverse strand, counting down.
TATTGGCAACACATACACAAAAAGGACGTCCGGCATTTGGAATCTATGGACACGATGTTCAAAATGCTGACGATACTGAGATACCAGCAGATGTTAAAGAGAAACTATTACGTTTTGGTCGTGCAGCTGTTGCAGCAGCATCAATGCGTGGTAAATCATATCTACAAATAGGTTCAATCTGTATGGGTATTGGTGGTTCAATAATTGATCCTGCCTTTATAGAGGAGTATCTTGGAATGCGTGTTGAGAGCGTTGATGAGGTTGAGGTAATTCGCCGAATGGAACGTGGTATCTACAATAAAGAAGAGTACGAAAAAGCACTTGCTTGGACAAAAGCAAAATGTAAAGAGGGCTTTGATAAAAACCCAGATAACCTTCAAAAAACACGCGAAGAGAAAGATGCAGATTGGGAGTTTGTGGTTAAGATGATGGTTATTATCAAAGACTTGATGAACGGAAATCAAAACCTTCCTGAAGGATGCGAAGAGGAGAAAGTTGGACACAATGCAATAGCAGCAGGATTCCAAGGACAACGTCAATGGACCGACTTCTATCCAAACTGCGACTTCCCTGAGGCACTATTGAATACTTCATTCGACTGGGACGGAGCACGTGAGCCATACATCTTGGCAACTGAAAACGACGTATTAAACGGAATAGGAATGTTGTTTATGAAACTTCTTACAAACCGTGCCCAAATATTTGCTGACGTTCGTACATATTGGAGTCCCGAAGCAATCAAAAAAGCAACAGGATATGATGTTGAAGGTAAAGCAAAAGATTCAGACGGAATAATTCACCTTATCAACTCTGGAGCAGCATGTCTTGACGCATGTGGAATGGCAAAAGATGAAGAGGGTAATCCTGTAATGAAAGAGTGGTGGAATGTAACAGAAGCAGACCAAGAGGCTATCTTAAATGCTACAACATGGAACCCTGCCGATTTAGGATACTTCCGTGGAGGAGGTTACTCATCACGTTTCATAACAGAGGAGCAAATGCCTGTAACAATGATACGTTTGAACTTGGCAAAAGGTCTTGGACCCACATTGCAAATTGCAGAAGGTTGGACAGTAAAACTTCCTGGAGAGGTATCAGATATCCTATGGAAACGCACCGACTACACTTGGCCTTGTACATGGTTTGCACCACGTTGCACAGGCGAGGGTGCATTCAAAACAGCATACGATGTTATGAATAACTGGGGAGCAAATCACGGAGCAATCTCATACGGTCACATAGGAGCAGACCTTATTACTCTATGCTCAATCCTACGCATACCTGTGTCAATGCACAACGTACCTGAAGATAAAATCTTCCGTCCATCAGCATGGAACGCATTTGGAATGGATAAAGAGGGACAGGATTATCGTGCTTGTGCTGCGTACGGACCAATGTATAAATAATAACGGTTTGTCAATTCTAACAAATCAAACTATAAATAGAGTGTGTCAATTTTCTTGACACACTCCCTAAAAAAGATATATCATGACAAGAAGATTTGTTTTAAACGAAACATCTTATTTTGGAGCAGGCTCGCGCGAAGCAATAGCAGAAGAGGTTGCTCGTAAGGGATTAAACAAAGCCCTAATAGTAACTGATAGCAGTTTGGTAAAATTCGGAGTAGTTGCTAAAGTATCTGAAGTATTGGAGAAAGCAGGAGTACCTTTTGAGATATTCGATGAGGTAAAGCCAAACCCAACAGTTGCAAACGTTAAGAGCGGATTAAAAGCGTATGCAGAATCAGGAGCAGACTTTATTCTTGCAATAGGAGGAGGCTCATCAATTGATACTGCAAAAGCAATAGGTATCATAACCAATAACCCCGAGTTCTCTGATGTGGTATCATTAGAGGGTGTTGCTCCAACAAAAAAACGTTCAGTTCCCATTATTGCAGTACCAACAACAGCAGGAACAGCAGCAGAGGTAACAATTAACTATGTTATTACCGATGAAGAGAATAAAAAGAAAATGGTATGTGTTGATCCTAACGATATACCATTGGTTGCTGTAATTGATGCCGAGTTAATGTACTCTTTACCCAAAGGGTTGACTGCTGCAACAGGAATGGATGCTCTAACACATGCTATTGAGGGATTAATAACTAAAGGAGCATGGGAATTGAGTGATATGTTTGAGATTAAAGCAATTGAAATTATTGCAGAAAACCTTCCTATTGCAGTTGAAGAACCCACTAATGCAAAAGCACGTGAGGCAATGGCACTTGGTCAATATGTAGCAGGAATGGCATTCTCAAATGTAGGTCTTGGAGTAGTACACGGAATGGCTCACCCAATGGGAGCAATATTTGACATACCTCATGGAGTGGCAAATGCAGTTTTACTACCCACAATTATGGAGTATAACAAACCCGCAGCCAAAGAGAAATATATTGAGATTGCAAAAGCAATGAAAGTGTATAAAGATGGTATGACAACTGATGAGGCAGCCGATGCAGCAGTAGAGGCAGTAAAAGCGTTGTCGATAAAAGTGGGTATACCACAAACTCTAACTGAGTTGGGTATAACTGAAAAAGATATTGACGCTTTGGCGGCATCAGCAATAGCCGATGTATGTACACCAGGCAACCCTCGCGATATAGATGAAGCAACAATAAAAGAACTTTATAAGAAAATACTATAATGGAAAATATAATGGATGCACTCTATCAGGAGTTTATGAAAGCCGCTCACAGAGCAGGAAATGAACACTTAATGTTATGCAGTAGCGGTAATATGTCGTGGCGTATAGGCGACAAAGTTATGATTTCTGGAACAGGTTCATGGTTACCTACAATTCAAAAAGAGAAAATTGCAGTATTGAATCTTGCTGACGGAACATCACTAAACGGAATAAAACCATCAATGGAGAATGGTTTCCATTTAGGAGTATTACGTAATCGCCCTGATGCAAATGTGGTATTGCACTTTCAATCAGAGTATGCAACAACAGTGGCATGTATGAAAAACAAACCAACAAACTTCAATGTAACAGCTGAAGTTCCATGTCATGTAGGAAAAGAGATTCCTGTAATACCTTATTACCGCCCGGGCTCTCCTGAGTTGGCACAAGCAGTAGTGGAGGCATTGAAAGATCATGACTCATGTCTGTTAACAAACCATGGACAAGTAGTATGCGGTAAAGACTTCAATGCAGCATTTGAGAAAGCAATGTTCTTTGAAATGGCTTGTCGTATAATCGTTCAATCAGGAATGAACTATACCGTATTAACAGAGCAAGAGATAAAAGATCTTGATAAATACGTTTTAGGGAAAATTACAGATTAAAAATCAAATAATAGTAGGGGAGAGGGGAAACCTTCTCTCCATCTTGTATAAAACATTATGTATTACGTAGCAGCCGACTTTGGAGCAGGAAGCGGAAGAGTAATAGTAGGGTGTCTCAATAATGGAGAGTTGACACTTGATGAGATACACCGTTTTCCTAACCGACAAATAAACTTAGGCGGAAGGGTATATTGGGATTTTCTTTCGCTTTATGAAGAGATAAAAACAGGTCTGAAAAAAGCATTTGCAAAATATGGCTCTGAGATAAAGAGCATCGGTATAGATACATGGGGTGTCGATTACGGACTTCTTTATAAGAACGGGCGTCTTATATCAAATCCAGTATGTTATCGTGACTCACGTACACAAGGAATACTTGAAAAGGCATTCCAAAAACTACCAAAAGAGAAATTCTTCTCATTGGCAGGAAATCAGTTTATGGAGATAAATACTGTATTCCAGCTGTATAGTGCAGTATTAGAGGGTGATGAAGCACTAAAAAATGCAGATAAGTTACTCTTTATGCCCGACTTGTTTGCCTATTTCCTAACAGGTAAAGCGGTAAATGAATATACTATATCCTCAACCTCACAAATGCTTAACTCTCTTACACGCAAGTGGGATGATACAATCTTTGAAACACTATCATTACCCCAAACATTAATGCAAGAGATTGTATATCCAGGTACACCAATAGGTAGTTTAACACCTGCAATGCAAGAGGAGTTAGGAGGAAATGCAACAGTTGTAGCAGTAGGCTCACATGATACAGCATCGGCACTTGCTGCCATTACTGCCGAAGATGATGAATGGGCATTCATCAGTTCAGGAACATGGTCGCTAATGGGAATGGTGACACCTACACCATTGCAAACTACTGAGGTGTTAGCATCTGACTTTACAAACGAAGGTGCAGTGTCTGGCGATATACGTATACTTAAAAATATTACAGGTTTGTGGTTGTTACAATCACTCGTAAAAGAGTGGACAGCACAAGGTCTTGATTGTGATTATTCTCGTATGGTTGTTGATGGAGAAAACTCTCAATGCACAAGCGTAATACCTGTTACCGATAGTCGCTTTACCGCACCTCGCAGTATGAAAGAGGCGATAGATAACTATTGTAAAGAGACAAATCAAGCAGTACCACAAACACAAGGTGACTATATGCGATTGGTATGTCAATCGTTGGCAACTGAGTACGCAAAGGTAAAAGAGGAGTTAGAACTATCTGTGGGACGCAAAATAAAAACTATATATATTGTTGGAGGTGGCTCTCAAAACGGATTGCTAAATAAACTAACAGCCCAAAAAACAGGGTGCAAGGTAGTAGCAGGACCGGTTGAGGCAACCGCAATTGGTAATATTAAAGTTCAAGCCGAGTCGGCAGGAGAGTTGTCAAAAGATAACCCCCTTATATTAAAAGGCAAAGGTATGGAACTAAAAACCTTTATGCCCTAATTTACAATAAAATAAAATCTAATATAATGACAACAGAAAAAATAAAAGTAGTAGAGAAATCGGTATTAGTACCATTTATTATGTTGGTGTCGTGCTTTGTATTATGGGGATTACTCAATAATATGACCGACAACCTTGTACCTGCTTTCGGTAAAATATTTATGATGTCAGCTGTTGATTCATCGTTTGTTCAGATAGCGTTCTATGGAGCATACGCAGTTTTAGCAATACCGGCAGCAATAATTATCAAAAAATTCTCATACCGAGTAGGAGTATTAGTAGGGTTAGGACTCTATATGGTAGGAGCGTTAGGTTATATCCCTTCAGCCATAATACAAAGTTATGATATGTTCCTTGTCTCAATCTTTGTATTGGCTTGTGGACTATCTGTATTAGAGACAACTTGTAATCCTTTCGTAATATCACTTGGAGCAAAAGAGACCTCAATACAACGCTTAAACTTTGCACAAGCATTCAATCCACTTGGTTCATTAACAGGAATATTCTTGGCAAAATATCTTATTCTTGCTAATCTTAATCCTGCAACATACGAAGATAGACTCCAAATGGATTCAACACAATTAGATGCAATACAAAACAATGAGTTATTGTGGGTGTGTGTGCCATACGTAAGTCTTGTAATTATAGCATTGATTATTTGGATATTCTTCTATAATTTCCGCCGTTCAGAGAATAAAGTTGATGAGGGAGATTTGAATATATCTACATCGTTTAAGAAGCTATTAACTAAGCCTCGTTACTATTGGGGAGTTGTAACTCAATTCTTCTATGTAGGACTACAAATAACAGTGTGGACATGGACAGTTAAATATGCAATGACAGTATTCGGTGAGGGTATGAACGAAGCCACAGCAGCACAATACTACCTATACGCAATCATATTGTTTATTGTTTGCCGTTGGGTATGTACAGCTCTAATGCGTAAATTTAACCCTTCTGTAATGTTATCAATATTTGCAGTTGCAGGTATTGTGGCATGTTTAGGAACAATATATCTCCCCGCTAATATCTCAATATGGACATTGATAGCAATATCAGGATGTATGTCATTAATGTTCCCAACTATATACGGAATAGCACTATATGGTATGGGTGATGAGGTAAAACTTGGAGCAGCAGGACTAATTATGGCTATATTAGGTGGTGCAGTAATAACACCCATTATGGGAATGTTTATTGATAACGGATGGCTAAACGGATTGCTCTCTTCAGCATATAGTTTTGAGGAAGCTGCAGTTCGTTCATCATTCTATATCGCAGTAATATGCTTTGCCGTAGTATTAGCATACGGATTGTATATAAGACTATCAAAGAAAGACTAAGGAGTAATATATTAATTACTTAATCGTATATAAGATATAACCCAATTGAGGCATCAATTGGGTTATATCTTTTTGGGAATCTTGATGCCAAATACAGTAGATAGCATATTTAGTAGAGTGGCTTCAAACTCATTTGCGGCCTGAATATCAGGAACCATTACTCTTAAACCTCGTTTATGGCATTTAATCTCAACTCTCTCGGGCATATCAATAGGCTCTCCATCAATATGCATAATACCTGCCTTAGGTCGTGTAATGGTGAGTTCTGGTGTGGAAAATGATTTTACAGCAGGGTTTATATTAAGTGTTTTGGTAAATAGTTGAACAGCGGTAGGGAGTACCTCAAACAAGTTTATATGATTTATGATAGTAACATCTATCAATCCATCTCTTAACGAAGCGTATGGAGCAATAAAAGCATTGTTGCCATATTGCGAAACATTACCACATGCAATAATAAAAGCCTGTTCTTTACCGTATGAGGTTGGCGTTTCAATAATATACTCCTCATTTGTATATTTAAAATACTCCTCCAAACTATTTATGAAATATGTCAATCCACCTCTGGTCTTCGATTTTGAAAACTTATCACTTATTTGAGCATCAAAACCAAAACCGCAAGTAACAAAAAAAGGAATATCGTTTGCTGTGCAAAAATCCGCCTTTACCATGTGTGAGTTTTTTAATGCTCTTAAAGCGGCAGTAATCCCCATAGGAATACCCAAATGTCTAGCCATGCCATTACCAGAACCTGTGGGAATAATTGCTAATGCACTCCTCGAATGTACAAGAGCCTTGGCAATCTCATTACATGTGCCATCGCCACCAACGGCTAAAACAATATTGTACCCTTTATCAACAGCATCTTTTGCTAATAAAGTAGCATGTCCGGCGTATTCAGTATATGCAATATCAATAGTAACCTCATCATCAGATAGTATCTTCATAATCTTTTCACTGAGATTAACTTTTTTTGAAGTACCCGATATAGGGTTTATTATAGCAAATATCTTTTTCGCTGACATAATACAAAATATGGTTAGGCAAAAGTAAGTAAACAAAACCTTTAATACAAACAAATAAAAAATATTTAATGTTTAATAAGAGAAATTTGATATAAACTTATTAAAAATTATTATGTTTGCATTATAAATAAAATAACAAAAAGATGAAACGAATTTATACCCCCACATCAACAATAATACGTTGTATTGTTGCAATTCTAATTGGTGTCATAATGGTAATATGGCCCGATAAAGTAAATTCTCTAATAATAACTGCGATAGGAGTAATTATTATGTTGCCTACAATAATTGCAATATTAGCCTATATATTTGCAAAAACTGAAGAGGCAAAGAAAAAATCAAAAACAACAATTTTTGTAAGTTTAGGCTCGGCAGTGTTGGGATTGATAATGGTTCTCTATCCGGCACGATTTGTATCTTTGTTCACACTGTTTGTAGGAATAGTTCTGTTATTGGCAGGAGTTATACAAATAGTAGGAGTGCTTAAATATAGCATACAAACAAAAAGTTATTGGATGCTAATAACCCCATTAGCAGTTCTTGCAACAGGAGTTATAACAGTAGTATATTTTAATAACATTACAAATATGTTATTGATTTTAATAGGAGTAATATTATTACTATACGGAGTATCTGAGTTATTAAACTATCTAAAACTCAAAAAGAGTATCAAGACTATATAAAAGATATCGATATATAAACAAATAACTGCAAGTTACATATAGCAACTTGCAGTTATTTTTTATGTATGCCACCCTATGTTATTGTAGGGGAGTATGAGTTTGTGTAGTCTGTGGTTGATAGTTAAGTACAAGAGGGTGATTAACTTTCTTCTCTGTAAGAGCAATATCTAACACTTCCGATATGTTGTTTACATAGTGGAATGTCAAACCTTTAAGATATTCAGGTTGAATTTCGTTAATATCTTTTCTGTTTTGCTCACAAAGAATAATCTCTTTAATACCTGCACGTTTGGCAGCAAGTATCTTTTCCTTGATACCACCCACAGGTAATACTCTTCCGCGAAGAGTAATCTCGCCTGTCATTGCAAGGTTTGCTTTTACTTTGCGTTGTGTAAACGATGAAGCAATAGAGGTTATCATTGTAATACCTGCCGATGGTCCATCTTTTGGTATTGCACCTTCGGGAACGTGAATATGTAAGTTCCACTTCTCAAAAACATCCTCATCAATACCCAACTCTTCGGCATGAGATCTAACATATTGTAGGGCAATAACAGCAGACTCTTTCATTACGTCACCAAGATTTCCTGTAAGAGTAAGTTTTTCGCCTTTACCTTTGCATAGGCTCGATTCGATAAATAGAATCTCTCCACCAACAGCAGTCCATGCCAAACCAGTTACAACACCAGCATACTCGTTGCCTTCGTATATCTCTTTTGAGTACTCTTTCTCTCCAAGTAAATCTTTAAGATCAGCAACAGATATGTTTTTGTTATACTCCTCCTCAGCACCTTTCTTGCGAGCAATGCGACGCATAATTTTTGCAATCTTCTTATCTAACTCTCTAACTCCCGACTCGCGAGTATATCCCTCTATGATAGCCTCCATTGTCTTTTTGGGAATAGACACATCGCCTCTTTTAAGTCCATGCTCTGTCAATTGTTTTGGAACAAGATGACGGCGACCAATCTCAACCTTCTCTTCCATAATGTAGCCCGATACGTCAATCAACTCCATACGGTCGAGTAGTGGACGGTCAATAGTTCCAAGATTATTAGCAGTTGCGATAAACAATACTTTTGAAAGGTCATAATCTACATCAAGGTAGTTGTCGTGGAAAGCATTGTTTTGTTCTGGATCTAATGCCTCTAAAAGTGCAGCTGCCGGATCTCCTTTGTAGTCATTACCAATCTTATCTATCTCATCCAACACAAATACGGGGTTTGAACTCTTAGCCTTTTGCAGACCTTGAATAATTCTACCGGGCATAGCACCGATATATGTACGGCGGTGTCCTCTAATCTCGGCCTCATCGTGCAAACCACCAAACGATACTCTAACATATTTGCGATTAAGAGCGGCAGCAATAGATTTACCCAACGAAGTCTTACCAACTCCGGGAGGACCATATAGACAGATAATAGGCGATTTCATATCTCCACGCAATTTAAGCACTGCAAGATGCTCAATAATACGGTCTTTAACCTTCTCTAAACCAAAGTGGTCTTTATCCAATTGTTTCTTTGCATTTTCAAGGTTAAAGTTGTCGTTGGTATATTCACCCCAAGGTAAATCAAGGAAGTTCTCAATATAATTGTATTGCACAGAGTAGTCGGGTGATTGAGGATGAAAGCGTTGAAGTTTTTTCAACTCTTTATCAAAAACCTGACGCACCTCTTTACTCCATTTTTTATTGTCTGCTCTTTCCAATAACTCATCTATATCGTTATCCGAAGTATCTCCCAACTCCTCTTGAATAGTCTTTATCTGTTGTTGCAGGAAGTGTTCGCGTTGTTGTTGCGAAATGTATTGATGAGTTTTATTGTGAATATCCTTCTTAATCTCCATCAACTGAAGCTCTTTGCCGAGTTCAGAGTATAGAAGTAAACCTCTCTCTTTGATTGAACTCTCTGCTAATAATGACTCTTTACGCGCAGCACTAAATGGAATATTAGTACACAAGAAGTTAATAAGTAAGCCATTGCTTCCGTCAATATTACGTAATGAACTCAAAAGTTCACGAGAAGGTTCTCCTAAATATTTTAAATACTCGCCTGTAGTATCTTTTATAGCATCAACAAGCACTTTAAACTCTTTGTCGCGTTTGCTTACCGATATATCGTCCAAAAGGGCAATTTCTCCTTTTAGATATGGTTTGGTATGAGTTAGATTTAATAGAGAGAATCTTTGCTTACCTTGTAAAATAACAGAGGTATTTCCGTCAGGAAGTTGAAAAACCTTAATAATCTCCGCTATAACACCAATAGTGTATATGTCATTAATTCCGGGTTCTTCAATATTAGGATTCTTTTGACAAGTTACACCTATGTATCTTTTGTTTTTAAAAGCCTCATCAATAAGTGTAAGAGATGATTTTCTGCCAACAAGTATAGGCATTGTTACACCAGGGAATAAAACCATATCTCTTAAAGGAAGAATAGGTAAGTCCTCGGTTGGAACGTTAGAACAATTTATATCAGGGTTGCCATCAACGTCCACTACAATTGGAACAAACGACATTTCATCGTTATTATTTGAAAAATTACTCATAATCTACTGTTTCTAATAGTGTCAAATTGTCATATTTGTCATTTTAATCTCTAAAAAAATAGAGAGTCAGCGACTTTATTATATAATGCAATAGTTGTGCCAAAGTTTTTTTCTGTCACTCTTTTTTAGTTAATAGTTTATTTTAATCTCGCTTCTATCATCAAAAATAAAAAATAGATTACATTTGTATAAATATTGTCAAATCTATGTTTAAGTTTAAATATTTTACAATACACGATCAAAATTCTGCCATGAAAGTGGGTACCGATGGGGTATTACTTGGTGCATGGTTAACCTTGCCACCTAAAGAGTCTGCCATATTAGACATTGGTTGCGGATCGGGAATATTGTCTTTAATAATGGCTCAACGTAGCGGAGGAGGTTTGTATATTGATGCAATTGACATAGATGAAGGAGCAATAAAAGATTCAAAAAAAAATTTTGAATTATCCGGGTGGAATAGTACTCTCAATCCTATATTAGGAAATTTTGTCAGTTATTCAGGTAATTGTGGCAGAATATATGACACAATAGTTTCAAATCCCCCATTTTTTACTGAAGATACCCTCTCTCCTGATTTTAAACGAGCATCGGCACGAAATACATCATCATTAAATTTTGAAACACTATTTCAAGGAGTAGCAAAAATAAGTAACCCAAATACAATATTTGCAATGATATCCCCTGCTGATAATTATTCATTTGTTGCGCAAACAGCACTCCTAAACGGATTTTATCTTCGCCGATTAACATGGGTGGTAACTATCGAAGGAACAGAACCAAAGCGAGTATTAACGGAGTGGGAGCGAGTACAAACACAGTTTTCAATAGATACGCTGATTATATCAAATAGAGATGGTTCTTATTCTGCTGACTATAAAGAACTAACAAAAGATTTTTATCTATAAAAGTAAAGGGATGCATTAATGCACCCCTTTACTATAATTATCTCTTATCAAAACCTATTTTTGGTGAAGTTTTTCTTCAACAATTGCATCAATAACTGCAACGGTTGTAAGGTTTACTATATCGCGAGGAGAACTCTCTATATCAGTAAAGTGTATAGGTTTGTTCAATCCCATTTGAATAGGACCAACCGAGTCATTAACACCAAACTCCAATAGAATTTTACATGCTGTGTTAGCAGCACTTAAATTAGGGAATATTAGAGTATTTACATCTTTTCCATTTAATTTGGTGAATGGGAAAGTTTCATCTCTAAGTTTTTTATCCATCGCAAAGTTAAGTTGCATCTCTCCGTCAACAACAAGTTCGGGATATTCGTTGTGCAATCTCTTAACTGCTTTATGTATTTGAGCAGGGCTGCCATCCTTATCTGCACCAAAGTTAGAGTAAGAGATCATTGCCATAACTGGGTCTTTTGCAAAGAAGTTAAGTGTGTGTGCCGAAAGTCTTGCAATATCAACAAGAGCCTCGTCGTCTGGATTTCTATTAACTAATGTGTCTGCAAGGTAGAATGTACCTCTTTTTGTTGAAACAAGATGCATTGCTCCAAAATGTTTGTACTCAGGGCGTATTCCAATAACATCTTTTGCAATGTTTATAGCTTCTGTATAGTTCGTATAAGTACCAGTAATGAACGCGTCTGCATCACCACACTCAACCATCATCATACCAAAGTATGAGCGGTCAAACATTTTCTCGTATGCTTCAGCAAAAGTAACACCCTCTCGTTGACGTTTTTGAGAAAGAATGCCAGCGTACTTGCAACGTCTGTCGGCCTCTCTGTCGTGGCGAAGGTTAACAATCTCAATATCACTAAGATCAAGATTGTTTTGTGCAGCAGTTTTTGCAATCATCTCTTCGTTACCCAATAGAATAGGAGTACATATTCCCTCTTTGTATGCAGTAACAGCAGCAGTAAGCATATTAACGTGGTTAGCTTCTGCAAATACAACGCGTTTAGGATTTGCTTTTGCGGTCTCTGTTAATCGGCGTATAAGTTTATTATCGTATCCCATTCTTGCTCTCAAACTATCTTTGTAAGCCTCCCAATCGGTAATTGGTTTAGCCGCAACACCGCTATCCATGGCAGCTTTCGCAACAGCGGGAGCAACACAAGTAAGAAGACGTGGGTCAAGAGCTTTAGGAATAATATATTCAGGACCAAAACTTATTTTATTAATGTTGTAAGCAGCATTAACTACATCAGGAACTCTTTCTTTAGCAAGAGCTGCAATAGCATAAACTGCAGCAAGTTTCATCTCTTCGTTGATAGCCGAAGCGTGAACATCCAATGCACCTCTGAATATATAAGGGAATCCCAATACGTTATTAATTTGGTTAGGATAGTCCGAGCGTCCTGTTGCAAAAATCAAGTCAGGGCGAGATTCTTTCGCTTTGTCATAAGCAATCTCAGGATTTGGATTTGCCAAAGCAAAAACAATAGGTTTATTGTTCATTGAACGAATCATATCTTGAGTAAGAACATCTGCTCTTGAAAGACCTAAGAATACATCGGCACCAACCATTGCCTCCTCCAAAGTGTTTATGTCGCGAGTTGTCATAAACTCTTGCTTTTGAGGAGTAAGGTTTTGACGCTTATTGTTGATAACACCTTTACTATCAACCATTACAATGTTCTCGCGTCTGATACCCAAACTCATATACAATCTTGTACAAGAGGTTGCCGAAGCACCGGCACCATTTACAACTAAGCGAACATCCTCAATTTTTTTACCTTGAAGTTCCAAAGCATTAATCAAACCGGCACCTGAGATAATTGCAGTACCATGTTGGTCATCGTGCATAACAGGAATGTTTAACTCTGCTTTAAGTCTGTCTTCAATAATAAAACATTCAGGAGCCTTAATATCCTCTAAGTTTATACCTCCAAAAGTTGGGGCAATTGCTTTAACTGCTTGAATGAATTTTTCAGGATCTTTTTCGTCTACCTCAATATCGAACACATCAACATCAGCAAAGATTTTGAATAATAAACCTTTACCCTCCATAACAGGTTTTCCTGCAAGAGCACCTATATCTCCCAATCCTAAAACAGCGGTGCCATTAGAGATTACAGCAACAAGATTTCCTTTAGCGGTATATTCGTATGCGTCTTGTGGATTCTTTTCAATTTCTAAGCAAGGCTCTGCAACGCCCGGAGAGTATGCAAGAGACAAATCGGTTTGAGTACTATAAGGTTTTGTTGGAATAACTTCAATCTTTCCGGGCTTGCCACTGCGGTGATATTCAAGAGCAGCCTCTTTTGTAATTTTTGACATAATCTAATTAATTTTACTTTATTAGTTATATTTTGTTACTTGTAATAATATCGTTACTTATATATATTAATTAAAATAGCGATATTTAAATTTTAAATTTTGAAGTTGCAAAAGTAATAAAATATTTATTTTAAGGATAAATTTTGAAGTTAATTTTAACAAAATAATCAAATTTTGTTCTTTAAAGTATGATATTTAAACAATTACCCCACTAAAATAATAGCGAGGTAATAATTGTATATATAAATAATGTATATAATTTCTTAGAATTAGAATATGTATCTGACGATTTACAATTTGTCACATTCTTCTAACCATATATTAGGAGACATATCGCTTGGCATATTTAATCCTCCACGTGGAGAAAGAGAAATAATACCTACTGCTGGACCATCATTCAAACAAGATCGTTTAAATTGTTGAGTAAAGAATCTTCTGATAAATATCCTTAACCAATGCTTTATATAGTCGCTTTCATATTTACCTTCAAATGCAGTTTTTGCAAGAGAGAATATTTGTTTAACAGAAAACTTATAACGAAGTAAATAATATATAAAGAAATCATGCAGTTCATAAGGTCCAACAATATCTTCCGTTTTCTGTTTAATATTTCCATTTTCATCGGCAGGAGTAAGTTCCGGAGATATAGGAGTATTAACCACATCCATTAAAATATCTCTTATGGCACCCTTGTTATTTTGAGCAACCCAAGCAACCATATATTTAGCAAGAGTTTTAGGAATTGAGCAGTTTACGTTATACATTGATATATGGTCTCCATTATATGTGGCCCATCCTAATGCAAGTTCCGACATATCACCAGTACCCATATGTAAAGCTCCAGTTTTATTGGCATAGTCCATTAAAATTTGAGTACGTTCACGAGCCTGAGAGTTTTCGTAAGTAACATTGTGAATATTAATATCGTGTTCAATATCCTTAAAGTGTTGCAGACAAGCATCCTTAATAGAGATCTCTTTAAATGTTGCCCCCAACTCTTTAATCATATTCACCGCATTATTATATGTTCGGTTTGTCGTACCAAATCCGGGCATTGTTATAGCGGTAATATTTGCTCTGTCAATGCCCATTTTGTCAAAAGCATTAACAACTACAAGGAGAGCAAGGGTAGAATCTAATCCACCAGAAATTCCTATAACGGCTTTATTGCAATAAGTGTGTTCAAATCTTTTAATTAAAGCATGAGTTTGAATGTTGAATATCTCTTCGCACCTTTTTGATAGAGCATCTTTATCATCCGGAATAAAAGGGTTTTGTCTTATTTTACCACCTGATATATTCTTATAATTATCCACGGATGAGAACTCAATATTATTTTTAGTTTCAATATTTGATGATTTAGTAGAATTTTCGTTATTGTTCCTCTCTCGTTTTAATTGATTTAAATCAATATCACAAATAATGAATGAGTTCTTATAACTAAATCTTTCTCCCTCTGCCAATATCTTACCATTTTCAACAATAAGAGTTGCTCCAGCGTATGCATAGTCGGTCGAAGATTCACCCATTCCTGCCGATGCAAATATTATAACATTGTTTTTTTTCTTTGATATTGATTTTAGCGTATTTTGAATACTGTTATAATATCCTATGATCTCAGGAAAAACAAACGTAACAACAACTATCTCATTTGTGTAGTTAGCAGAATATTCAGCTAAATCCTTACCAATAGCAATAGATATATTATTGTTATTGGAATTTGGGATATTTATGTTGCTAAGCTCTCTAAAAATCTCTGTTGGATTATCAGTGTATGAGAACCATCTGCTTTCGTTATGAGATAAGAACTTTTTAGAAGTAACATTGATAATTTGTCCCTTCTTAAAAGCCACTGCACAATTATAAATTTTTCCATTAGCAGCAATAGGCAAGCCAACAATATTAGTTGAGTTTAAATTTTTTGTCTCTTCAATAATTCTTGTGAGGGCATTTTTTGCAGATATAAGTAAAGAAACATTCCAAAACATATCTCCGCAAGAGGCAGATGTTATACAAAGTTCGGGGAAAACAATAATTTCAGCACCCTTTTTTGTAGCATCATTTATAATCTCAATAATTTTTTCAGCATTATAATTTGTGTCTGCAACCTTTAAAAGAGGGGTTGCGGCAGCAACTTTGTTAAATACACACTCCATATAACAATATTAATATATACAACAATAGTGCATAAAAAGGCATAATTGTACAAAAATATATTAATGATGTATAAATATTAATTATGTACACGATAATGCTTTAAATGCTTACACAAAGATATTAATTATACTTATTATATGATAATTGTATCGCAAAAAATTTTTACATTTAATTTTATTAATGTATTTTTGTACCTTAAACATATATGGATTTTATCGTAATTTCCAGAAATTTAAGTATGCTTTTTGTATAAAAAGGAGATGATAAATAGTGGAGTTTGTAATTTAAATTAAAGAAAATGAGAAAGTTATTAGTTTTTGTTGTAATATTTGCTTTTGCATATTTATTCACAAATGAGGCTGCATTTGCCGTAGGAACGGCAAAGAAAATAAACCGCAAAAAAGCAAAAACAGAGGAGGTTGTCAAAGAGTCTGAGTATAAAAAAATGACAGGAAGAGACTCTTTAGATATGTCGGGAGTTGTAAATGTTATTGCAAAAGGCGATACTTTCTATATAGAAATACCAAAAAAACTATTTAGTCGTCAATTCTTGGTGGTTAATAGAATGCAACAAGTACAGCAAGAGTTAAATGTTGCAGGAATAAATAAAGGAATTGTATATCAAAATCAGATAATAAGTTTTGATAGCGAGGATAATCTTAAAAATGTTACAATCCGACAAACTCGAAAATCACCCGAATTTTCAGAAAATGATGCAATCAGTCAATCGGTAAAAGATAACTACATTGATCCTATATTGGCACGAATAAAAGTAGAGACAGTCTCTCCTGATAGTCAATCGGTAGTAATAAAAATAAATGACTTGTTCAACGGAACAGACAACTGCATCAATGACGTTTACGGAAAAATCAATTTAGGAACACCAGTTGCAGCAAAATTATCTCGAATAATAAGTGTAAAATCGTTTGAAAATAGTCTTACAACAACTTCAGAATTAACAACAAAAGTATCTGAAGGGAATACAAAAGTTAATATAACAACAGTAGTAAGTTCAACATTAACCCTATTACCTGAAGTCCCAATGATGGCACGAGAAGAGATAAATAGGGTAGGATATTTCTCAACAGGAGCATTAAAATATAGCGATGAGCAACAATCAGTAGAGCGTAAAAGATATATAACTCGCTGGAGATTAGAGCCATCAGATAAAGAGGCTTATGCAAGAGGTGAGTTGGTAGAGCCTGTTAAACCAATAGTATTCTATATTGACCCATCTATGCCCACAAAACTACAACCTTATATAAAAGAAGGTATATTGGAGTGGAATGAAGCATTTGAGAAAGCAGGATTTAAAAATGCAATAAGAGTAAAAGATTATACTGATAGCATTGCTGCTGAGGGTGATGATATGAAATATTCGGTGTTCACTCATGCTGCATCAACTAAGGCAAATGCAATGGGTCCCTCAACAATCGATCCTCGTTCAGGAGAGATATTGGAGGCAGATATAATATGGTGGCATAATGTACAATCACTATTAAAGGAGTGGATAATGGTTCAAACATCTGCTGTAAATCCTGCTGCACAAGCATTTGTATTACCCGATGAAATTATGGGTGATGCAGCACGTTTTGTAGCATGTCACGAAGTAGGACACTCTTTGGGATTACGCCACAATATGAGAGCATCAGCAGCCTATTCTGTTGATTCGTTACGATCAAGAACTTTCACCGATAGAATAGGAGGAACATCATCATCAATAATGGATTATGCTCGTTTTAACTACATAGCACAACCAGAGGATGACATAAAGATATTATCTCCACATATTGGAGCCTACGATTTAATGGCAATAGAGTGGGGTTATCGTTGGTATCCCACAGAAGAAGAGGCAAAAGTAAAATTAGAAGAGTTTCTTAAAGAACATAATTCTCCATTATATCGTTACAGTGAGGCTCAAGCTGCACGTACAGCAATTGATCCTCGAGCAATGAGCGAAGATTTAGGAGATAATGCCATGGAAGCTGCACGATTAGCAATCAAGAATCTAAAACAGATAATGCCTAATATAGTAGAGTGGACTAAAAACGGATCGTCTGCTCAAACTTACGATGATGCTGCACGATTCTATTCAGGAATAATATTCCAATGGAGTCTGTATCAATACCACGTGTTGGCTAATATTGGAGGAATGTATTTAGAGAATACAATAGTAGGAGACGGGCAACCAACCTATACCTACGTTGAAAAAGAACTTCAAAAAGATGCTTTACAATTCTTAATTGACGAAGTCTTTACATATCCGGCATGGTTATACGATGCCGATGTATTAAACTATACATATATATTACGCGATACCCCATTGGGAACAATGGAACAACACCCACACGTATCATATCGTAATCAATACAATTATATGTTCTGGGATTTGCTAAATAATGAGCGTATATATCGTATGTTGGAGAATGAATACAAAAATGGCAAAAAAGCGTTCTCTGCGTATGAAATGTTTGATATGTTACACAAACACATATTTGCAAAAACAATAAAAGGACAAAATCCTGATATTATGGAGCGTGCAATACAAAAAAGTTTTGTGGATGCACTTATTACTGCGGCGTCAGAAAGTCAAGGAATAAAAATAAATAAATCAAGTAAAGAATTATATTCAAGTCATCCTATAATAGATAATAATTGTCACTCAATGATATGTAGCCAAGCATCAATGGAGGAGATAGGATTATCATCATCACCCCGATTAATACTTACAAGTACAGCACAATTAGATCGCGAAAGTGATGCATTAAGTATCAAGCGAGGAGAATTAATGGATATATTGAAACTAATAAAAAGTAAATCAAATACAGCAGACAAAGCAGTAAAATTGCATTATCAAGATATGATAATGCGTATCCAAGCAGCACTTGGATTAGAAAAATAGCAGATTTATAACTATATATTATATATGAATAGGATTTTATGCACATTAATGTTGTTTATATTATCAACATTAGCGATGGTGGCACAAACAAGAACTATTACAGGACGGGTTCTTGATGGCGATTTTAATAACGAACCTTTAATAGGTGCGGCTATAAGGATGGAGTTTTCTGATAAAAATCATCCAGCGGCAGGAACGGTATCTGATATAGATGGAAACTTCTCAATATCTGTGTCTGATAAAGTAAAAGGATTCTATGTAACTTTTGTTGGTTATGCAACCCAATATGTAAAGGTTGGTGATAAGAGTAACTATAATGTTATTTTAAGAGCCGATTCAAAAGTAATGGATGAGGTTGTAGTAACAGGTTATCAAAATATTGAACGCCGAAAGTTAACTGCATCAGTAACTACAGTAGGAATCTCAGAGGAGAAAGTTGGAACAATAAAAAACATTGACCAAGCACTTGCAGGACAAGTAGCAGGACTTTCAACAATGTCTTCATCAGGAGCACCAGGAGCACCAGTAAAAATTAGAATACGTGGTACTGCGTCAATGAATGGAACACAAGATCCATTGTGGGTGTTAGACGGAATACCATTGGAGGGAACAGATGTGCCAGCAATGGAAGAGTTAAAAGATATTGATAATATCTATCAAACATCAATTGCAGGTATTAACCCCGCAGATATTGAAAATATCACAGTATTGAAAGATGCTGCTGCAACAGCCATATACGGAGCAAGAGCAGCAAATGGAGTAATTGTGATTACTACCAAAAAAGGAAAAGTAGGAAAACCTCAAATTAACCTATCTGCCAAATTAACAGTAAATCCACGATTAAGTCTTGATCGTTTGAATCTTTTAAATTCAGATCAAAAAGTTGGATTAGAGTTAGATTTGTTGAGAACAGACTACTCATATCGAGAAAATAAAGGAGGTGTAGCAGAAATCCTTAATGCCTTAGGAGAAACTGCTGCATATCAACAAGGAGGATGGGATGTATTATCACCTGAGGCTAAAAAACAAATAAATGATTTACGCGGAATTAATACCGATTGGAACGATGCACTTTTCCGTACAGTATTAAACCAAGAGTATTATTTAAGTCTTTCAGGTGGAACAGAAAAAGTAAACTACTACACATCGGTTGGTTGGTACGATGAGCAAGGTAATGTACGAGGAGTTGAAAACAATCGTTTCAATATGACATTGAAAACCGATTATCGAATAAACAAATACTTAAAATTGGGAGCATCAGTATATGCCAACCAACGTAAAACAGACACATATTTAACAGATTACAACAGTTTTACCAATCCTATATACTATTCTCGTATAGCAAATCCATACCAATTAATATACGATAATGATGGAAACTATGTTTACGATAAAAACGTAGAAGGTAGAGCAGAAACAGATTTGGACTTTAATATAATGGAGGAGCGAGCAAATACCTCAAACCAACGTATCGACCGTTCTTTGATGGCTATATTTGACGGACAACTTCGTCTTCATGAATATTTTAAAATATCAACACAATTCGGACTCCAATACGATGGTTACAAACTTGAGCGCTATGCTGCTGAAAATAGTTATGCAATGCGATATGAGAAGTACGACAAACGATACAATGGAGTAACATTCTTACCTGAAGGAGGAATGCACAAAGTAAACCAAGGACACACAACGCAGTGGACATGGAAAACTTTGGCAGAATATAAACAAACATATCGTAAGTATCACGATTTTGAGGTAATGTTAGGAGCAGAGTTGCGTAAAGTAGATGCAGAGACTTTCTATACACTTGCATACGGATACGATCCAAGAACCCTAACAATTCAGCCGGTTATCTTCCCAACACAAGATTTGGCAGAATCAAATCCATTATCATCAGAAACATTTACAGAGAATGCATACGCATCATTCTTTGCAACAACATCATATACATTTAAAGACCGATTTACACTTGGCGGAAGTATCCGTTTTGATGGTTCAGACGTATTTGGAGTAGCAAAAGAGTATCGATTCTTGCCACTATACTCAGTCAGTGGATTGTGGCGTATGAAAGAGGAGTATTGGTTAAAAGGAGTAAAACAGATTAACGACTTAAGTCTCCGATTGTCTTACGGACTACAAGGAAATATTGATAAAAACACATCTCCTTATTTAGTAGGAAAATTTGATAAGATACAAATTTTACCCGACTACATAGAGGATGTTATTGAGAGTGAAACAGCACCTAACCCCGATTTGCGTTGGGAAAAGACACAAAACATTAATGCTGGATTTGATATAGCAGTATTAGACCGAGCAATAGCTCTTACAGTAGATTATTACTACCGTAAAAGTACCGACCTTATCGGCATGAGAATGTTACCATTGGAAACAGGATTCTCTTCAACAACCATTAACTGGGCAAGTATGAAGAATCAAGGATTTGAGGTCGGATTAGCAACACGTAACGTATATACACCAAACTTCAGTTGGACAACCAATATCAACATTGGTTACAACGTAAACACTGTATTACAGGAGACAGTTGCCGAGAACTCAACATATCCATCACGCGAAGGATACCCGGTAGGAGCAATCTTTGCATACGAAACAGCGGGGTTGGATGAACAAGGATATCCACTATACAAAACAAAAGACGGACGCGCAGTATCTGCCCAAGAGTTCTTTAAATTAGATAAAAACGGAGCGAGTCAATTAACTGCAGCAGAGCAAAGAGAACTTTACACATATATGGGATCTGCTGATCCCCTTATCTCAGGAGGATTTATAAACAACTTTGAGTATAAAAACTGGACCTTGAATGTAAACTTTACTTTCAACTTTGGAGGAAAAGTGAGAGTTCAACCATCATATAGCCCACTATATTTTGATAGAGGTTTAAATACAAATGAAGACATATTGAATCGTTGGACACCAACAAATACCGATACATATTTACCAACACTTATGGTTGCCGATGGAGTACATAACTCAGAGATTAACTTCTATGAAAACTACGGTTCATTCTCTATGTTAGACACTTGGGTTAAGAAGTGCAACTATATGCGTTGTCAAAGTATCCGTTTAGGATACAGATTTGAAGGTGACTGGTTAACAAAATTGGGAGTACGTTCAGCATCAGTATCATTAGAGGGACGTAACCTATTTGTAATAGCAGGAGATTACACCAACTATTTAGATCCCGAAACAATGGGTAACCCATACGCAACACCACTACCAAAGAGTGTTATATTCAGTTTAAATGTAAATTTCTAAACCATACGAAAGGGAATAAAATATGAAACTACAATATATAGCAATAGCATTAGTAGCGTTAATTTTAACAAGTTGTAATGATTTCCTTGATATACGTCCAACAGGAAAAGTAATAGCACAAACAGGCGAAGAGTATAGAGCGTTATTGACATACGTCTATGACCATATACCAGAGGACAGAGGATTAACAACTCTTCGTAGTGATGAAATGGCAGCAGATGCTTCTACATTGACAGGATACGATTATGATTCATATTTCGATATATGGAACTGGACCGATTACAATCGTAACCCAACCTCTCTATATTTCGGATGGCGTAGATATTATCACACATGTTACATAGCAAACTATGTGATAGAACACCAATCAGAAATAACAGATGCAACCGATGCAGAGATTAAACAATTGGTAGGAGAGAGTTATATGTTACGAGCATATATGCACTTCCTATTGGTAAACCTATATGCGCCAGCATACACAAATTGTGAACCCGAAACAACACGCGGAATACCCTTACAATTAAAAGCAGATGTAAATGCAATTTTACGTTGTAGCAGTGTTGCCAAAGTTTATAAACAAATTTTGGAAGACATTGAAACTGCCGAAGATTATATGAATGTTGAGAAATGGGAAAAAGGATATAGTTACCGTTTCAGTAAAAATACAGTAAGTGCATTAAGAGCAAGGGTAGCACTCTATATGGGTAACTGGCAATTGGCATTTGATGAAGCAGAAAATGTACTTGATTTATATCCCGATCTTCAAGACTTGTCGTCATCAACAACAGTAAAACCAATAAGTTATGAATCTGTTGAATCAATTATGGCATTGGAGCAAGTAATTACAACAAATATTTCGGCATTAGGATATGTAAACCCCGAATTGTTATCAATGTATCGAACAGGAGACCAACGCAAGAGTACCTATTTCAAAGCAAAAACAATAAAACAATGGGTGTTGCGTAAAGAGAAAGGTAATTACGATAAAGAGCGTTGCACATTCCGTGTAGGAGAGTTCTATTTGATAGCAGCAGAGGCGGCAAATGAGTTAGGTGAAACTGCCGATGCTTTAAAATATATCAAAGCCCTTATGCAAAAACGCTATAAACCAAATAACTATACAACATATTCAGCAGCACTTGACGGATTAGATCAAGACGCTTTAAGAGTTGAGATAGCCGCAGAGCGTCAAAGAGAGATGGCATATCAAGGACATCGTTGGTTTGATTTGCGTAGAACAACTCAACCTGAAATAATAAAGGTATATACACTTGCAGATAAAACACAAGAGACATATACATTAGAACAATCGGATGAGCGTTATACATTACGTTTCCCACAAGAAGCCGTAGAGGCTAATCCTGAGTTGGAAATTTGGAATAATTAAACAATATAATATTAATAATTTTATTAACTTAATTTTTTAAGGCTTATGAAGAAACTATTACTTATTGTTGCTGTTGCACTATTGTCAGTAACAGCAATTAATGCCCAAGTATTGGGTACAAAAGAGTGGAATAAAACACTCACTACAGTTGCTGCAGCCGAAGATGCAACAAACGGTGTAATGGCAATTGATGACAACGGAAACCTATTTGTATCAGGTGCATTAACAACAACTGCGACATTTGGCTCAACATCATTAGAACCAATAGGATTAGCACAATACATTGTTAAATACAATGCAACAGGAGCAGAGCAATGGGCAACTGCAATTCAAGGACCAGCAACAATTACTGCGATGGATACTGATGCTGAAGGAAACTTGTATGTTGCAGGTAAATTTGCTGATGAAATTCTAGTTTGTGATGTAACTGAAAATCAAATATCTTTGGTGTCATCAAACTCAGATTCTCAAACAGCAGCGTTTATTGCAAAATATAGTGCAACAGGAACTTTGATTGCGGCACAAGCATGTGAGGCTACTGTTGATGCAACAGTAAACGATTCATATATGTATTTCGGTTATCCAGCTGAAATATCAATCAATAATATTCAAGTTGAAGGAGATGCTCTTTATGTATCATTTACATACAACGGAGATGTAACTTTGGGAGGTTTTTCTCTTGATGCAAAATATCTATTTAATAGTATGGGATTTGGTGACTACTTAGATACAACAAGTGGAGCAGTCATTGCCTTGAATAATACAACACTTGCACCTTCAGCTTTGATTGTAAATGCATCAGTTAAAGAAGACAATGCATCAGTTTCTAGAGGAATAAATGATATAAACTTTACAGTTGAAGACGGAAATGCTTATGTATCTGTTGTTGGTTTTGGCGATTTAACAATTCAAACAGCAAACTCTTCACAAGATGTAACTTTTGCAATGGATGGAATGGGAACTAATGAATATGGAATGATTATTGCAAAAGTTGGAGCAATAGAGGCTGTTAAGGTTTATAATAATGTATCAACATCATTATCAGTAACTTCATACAACAAAGTTGAAAATATGGAGGTTATAGGAGATAATCTCTATATTACAGGAACATTCCGCGGATATTGTCCATTAGATAATACTTTGTCAACATTAGATGGTGATGCAGAAAAATCTACTTCAGATATTTATGTTGCATCTTTAGCAACGTCAACTTTATCTACTAATTGGGTTGTAACAACACCAGATAAAAATGATGAAGTTAATCAACAATACGAATCAATTGTCGGAGCAATGATATACCCTAACGAAGTTCGTATGGTAACAGCAGTTAAAAAAGTATCAGGTAATGCTGTTGTTTCAACAAGTAATCAATTAGTTTCATTTGCAGGAGAGGTATCATCATTGGATACAGAGCAAGCAACAGCAGTTGCATATAATGGGACCAATGCTGCATATATACTAAATAATTCAACTAGTTCTGCTCTATATTATGGAACAATTCCTGTTCAAGAGTTAGTAAATGAGGAGACTGTTGAGGTAATCAATGGCGAAATCTTAAAAACAAATGTTTGGAATTCATCAATTTCAGCAGTAGGGGCAACAGATGCTAACCCAGCATCTCCTGCAGCAATGGATGCTGATGGTAACTTATATGTATCAGGAACACAAACACAAGATTTTGACTTTGCTGGTACAACAATTGGTTCATTAGGTATTGGAGCATACGTTGCTAAATATGATGTAGCAGGAAATGAAAAATTTGCTTTCGCTCTATATGGCTCAATTGCATTAACTGCTATGACAACTGATGCAGAAGGAAATTTATATGTTGCAGGTTCATTCACAGATGAGGCATATATCACAGATATTGAAGGACAAACAGGAGACTATGAAACAATAACAGGAGCAACTGGAGATTGGTCAATGGAGCGACCATCATCATTCTTGGCAAAATATGATGCTAACGGAAACTTGTTATCTGTAAATACATTCGATGCTGTTGCAGGTTATGATACTTCAGCCGAATATTGGGGTGGTGTGCCATATGTTTCAATAAATAAGATTGTATCAGAGGGAGAAAAAGTATATGTTCAATTTACATATAATGGAGATGTTACTATTGATACTGTTACTTTAGAAGCTAAATATATGTTCTATTTCTGGAGTGCATATATGGATATTCCAAGTAATGCAGTTGTTTCATTTGATACAGATATGATTGCTATTGCAAAAGAGGCAGAGTTATCAATGGCTGTTGATGGTGCGGATTCTGCATCATCAGTAGAGTCATTTAACTTTGCAGTTAAAGATGGTGAAGTTTATGTATCTGCATTCGGATATGGAAATTTGGCATTAACAACACCCGTAGGATCAGAAACATTCTCTTTTGCTATTGATTCAGAAGGAAATACAGAGCATGGAGCAGTAGTTGCAAAAGTTGGAGCAACTCTTGAAACTAAAAAATTCTCAAATATTACAACAGGGACATATAATGTATTTAATGTAATTTCAGGAATGGATGTATATGCAGGAAATATCTATATTGCAGGAACATTCAATGAAACATTTGCTTTTGCTAATACAACTACAGCAGCAGGCGCTTCAGATATCTTTGCAGTATGTCTAAATGCATCTGATTTATCTGCAACTTGGACTGCTACAGATGCAAAAGACGAGGGAGCTACTAATACATATTATGAGGTTGCAACAGGTATGATTCTTTATAAAGGAAACGTTTATGTAACAGGTGCTGTAATTGATATGAATGAAGATGAAGTTACTGAAAATCTTAACTACAATGTTTCATCAGAGGGTAATATGAGTCTTGGTGTTGCACGTCCAGCAATGGCAACAGCATATTGCGATGACTATGCAGCATTAGTAAACTTTACAGAGACAACAAACGTTGCATACTACTCATTTGAGGAGTTAGTAGGTATTGAAGAGTCAGTTGTTGACGGAACTTCAAACATTACATACGCTAACGGAATGTATATCTTTACAGAGGCTGTTGATGCTCAAATCTACGATGTACAAGGACGTTGTGTTAAAGCAGTTAAAGCAGCAACAGAGATTGCAACAGAGGGATTGAACAAAGGTGTATATATTCTAAAAGCAGGAAGCGAAGTTGTTAAGTTTGTAAAATAATCTAACATCTTTAAATATTAAACGAAATTGAGGTTGCTCTCGAGCAACCTCAATTTTTTTATTACACTATTTAAATATATTTGACTCTTATAATATTAAAGAATGGTGCAATATTCCTAATTTTTATCTACCTTTGTAAAGATATATAAAGAATAAACCTACTATGAAAAAGATATTTATAACACTCTTTGCATTAACTCTAACTCTATTTTCAATTTCGGCAATAACATTAGAGGAGGTAGCATCAAATAAATATAAGGCAACCACAATGCCCAATGTTGTATCATCTGCAGATGGTAAATATTATGCTATTGCAAATCCTGAAAAATCAATGATATTCAAGTGTGAGTATAGTACAGGAAAGGTAGTTGATACTCTTTTTAATACATCAACTGCCAGAGATTGTAAATTCCGCACCTTTGAAGGGTTTGATATGAGTCAAGATTTCAGATATATTCTACTTCATACCGAAAAAGAGAAGATATATCGTATATCGTATAAGGCTAAATATTATACAGTTGAAGTTAAACGTAATTTAGTAAAACCTTTAACAAAAGATAGTCGTAAACAACAAATAGCAACATTCTCTCCAAACGGACGTATGGTAGCGTTTGTAATGGATGGCAACGTATATCTTAAAAAATTAGATTACGACTCTCAATCAGAGGTAACACGCGGAGCAAAACAAGATACTCTTATGTATGGAGTTACATCGTGGGCATACGAAGAGGAGTTCCGTTTTGTAAACTCTTTATCGTGGTCATCAGACAGCGAAACATTAGCCTTCTTAAGAACAAACGAGGGTAATGTAAATCGTACATCAATGCAAATATATCAACCTCAAGATAACGCTTATCCTCAAGAGTATTCATATAAATATCCAGTATCAGGAGCAGATTGCTCTCTAACCGAAGTATATACATATACAGTAGAGTCAAGAGTGGTTAAGAAAATGGATGTTCCAGTAGAAGAGGGAGGATATATTCCACGCATACTATTTACACGTGATTCAACATCACTTGCTGTAATGACTTTAAATCGTGAGCAGAATCTGTTAAATATATATAGCGTTAATCCTAAATCAGGAGTTTCAAAACTGTTAGTAAAAGAGAGTAGTAAAACATGGGTAGATGAGAAGAGTTACAATAATATAATGTTCTTTGACTCATACTTTGTAATGCCCTCAATGAGGGACGGAAACCGTCATCTATATCAATACTCAACAAACGGAAAACTTATACGTCAATTAACAAAAGGGAAATGGGATGTTATCTCATTTTTGGGCTCAGACGGCAAAAAGAACTTCTACTATACAGGAAATCCCGAAGGAGCAATATATAGTGCCCTATACAAAGTTGATACAAGCGGTAAAACAACAATGTTGAGTAAAGGAGGTGGCTATGTAACTGCTCAGTTGAATCCAACAGCAACACATTATATAGTGTCGTATTCAAACATCTCAACCCCATATCAAATAACATTAAAAGCAACAACTGGCAAAACAATAAAAACTATTGCTGATAACAAAGAGTTGCAAGGTGTTAAATTTACTGATAAAGAGTTTTTTACTTTTACAACACCTGAGGGAGTAGAACTAAACGGATATATGCTGAAACCTCTTGATTTCTCTGCTGATAAAAAATACCCAGTTATTATGATGCAATATAGCGGACCCGGGTCACAGCGAGTTCTTAATCGTTGGGAGGCATTTGATTGGCTTCATCATATAGTAGGAGAGGGATATTTAGTAGTATGTGTTGATCCTCGAGGAACAGGAGGAAGAGGAGAACAATTCTCTCATTGTATATACCGACAAATGGGTCTATATGAGAGTCAAGACCAAATATCTGCTGCAAAATATCTATCAACCCTACCATACGTTGATAAAAACAATATTTCAATATATGGTTGGAGTTTTGGCGGATATACATCACTTATGTCAGCATCAACAAGTAAAGGTGTTTTTGCTAATGCAGTGGCAGTAGCACCGGTAACAGATTGGCACTTGTACGATGCAATATATACAGAGCGTTATATGAATACTCCCCAAGCAAATAAGAGTGGATATGAGATAACCTCTCCCCTAAAAAAGGCTTCAGATATGAACTCAAATCTATTGTTAATATCTGGAACAGCCGATGACAATGTTCGTTTGATTAATACAATGCAATATACAACTGCACTTATAAACGCCGGAAAACAGTTTGATATGCAACTCTATCCCGATTGTAATCACTCTATCTTGGGATATGAAAACAGATTACATCTATACACAAGAATATGTGACTTTATAAAGAGAAATACTAAATAGAATATATATACTCTTTAAGTTTATTCTTATATTGGTAAATTAATGGCAGAAACTATAACTATAATAGGAGTAACAGCATCAGGAAAAACATCGTTGGCTGTAAAATTAGCGTACGAAACAGGAGGAGAGATAATCTCTGCCGATTCACGTCAGATTTACCGCCGTATGGATTTGGGTACAGGAAAAGATATAAATGAATATACCTGTAACGGAAAGCAGATACCCTATCACCTTATTGATATTTGTGAGCCCGGATATAAATATAATCTATACCAATATAAGCGAGATTTTACAAATGCTCTAAAAGATATTCAGTCAAGAGGCAAACTCCCAATAATATGTGGAGGAACAGGTTTGTATGTCGAAACTGTACTAAAAGGGTATGCAATGCCTGAGGTGCCTGAAAATAAAGAACTTCGGGACTCACTCGCTGATAAAACTTTAGAGGAACTTACTTCAATATTATCGCAATACAAAACACTGCACAACACAACAGATGTTGATAGTTGCAAACGTGCAATAAGAGCAATAGAGATAGCCGAATATTATAAAACATTACCTCAGCCTGAGTTAGAAGATACACCCCTTGATACATTACTGGTTGCTATTGATATTGATAGAGAAACACGCAGAGCAAATATATCTAAACGCTTGCATCAACGTTTAGAGGATGGAATGGTTGCAGAGGTGGAGTCTTTGCTTAACGAAGGAATAGCCCCAGAGGATTTAATCTATTATGGTTTAGAGTATAAATATCTAACCGAATACGTTATAGGTAAAACAACATACGAGCAGATGGTATCGGGGTTGGAAATAGCCATTCACCAATTTGCAAAACGTCAAATGACATGGTTTAGAGGAATGGAACGCAGAGGTTTTAAAATTAACTGGATAGATTATAATCTGCCTCTTGATGAAAAAGTTGCCCGAATATTAGACCTGACAAAACTGTGAATAAACGAATACAATGATAAACTTGTTTAATCATTGTTGAGTGTGAACATATTCAATGACGAGTACTTGTTAACGAATAACTATCCGTAGTTCGTCATAGTCGACAACTAATATCTACTTTCTCTTTTTGTTGCCAAGAAGTTTATTTGCTAAATCCTCTCTTCCAATACGTTTAAGAGTATTTCTTATATTATTCCTGTTCTCAGGTTTATACCAAAAGAAAAATTCACGTTGAGCCAGTTTATCCTCTTTGCGTTTAGCAGTATATACCTCCTCTCCAGTATATGGATTTATTCCAGTATAAAATATTTCTGTTGATAGTGTCATAGGAGTAGGAGTGAAGTCTTGTACCTGCTCAAGTTTAAAATCCAATCCTTTTGTAATAACGGCAAGTTCAGCCATATCAACGAGAGAACAACCCGGATGGCTTGATATAAAGTAGGGTATAATTTGTTGGTTTAGACCATATTTAATATTGGTTTTGTCAAATATCTTTCTAAACTCACCAAACAGAGCAAATGAAGGCTTTCTCATTATATTAAGAACACTATCAGATGTATGCTCAGGAGCAACCTTTAAACGACCTGAAACGTGTTTGCTGATAACCTCTTCGGTATATTGTTTGGCAGCAATATTCATATTCTCATCATCATATCGGTGCATAAGCATATCATACCTTATACCGCTACCAATAAAACTCTTTTTTATACCTTTTATAGCATCAACCTTCTTATATAAGTTAATAAGATGAGAGTGATCGCACTTTAAGTTTTTACACATCTTGGGGTGTAAGCATGATGGACGTTTACATCTTTTGCACATCTCTTTATTTTTGCCACCCATTTTATACATATTGGCAGAAGGTCCGCCTAAATCCGATAAATAACCCTTAAAGTCGGGCATTAATGTAAGTTGTTTAACCTCTTCTAAAACTGAACGTTCCGAACGCGAAGTAATATGTTTTCCTTGATGAGCCGCAATGGCACAAAATGCACAACCGCCAAAACAACCTCTGTGCAGATTAACAGAGAATTTTATCATTTCGTATGCAGATAAACTCTTTCCTGAGTATTTGGGGTGTGGTAATCTTGTGTATGGTAAATCAAATGAAGCATCAATCTCCTCTTCTGTCATAGGTTCAAAAGGAGGATTAACCTTTACTGCACAATTATTATATGTTTGCCAAAGAGTAATATCTGTTACACGATTACTCTCTTCATCAATTATTTTAAAATTCTCAGCATCCTTACGCTTATCTTTTAAACAAACCTCATACGAATGTAGTGTAATATTCTTATCATCGTTTTTAGCCGAATCAACATTCGCTAATACTGCGGTTTGAGGAATATCTTTAAGTTCATATATATTTTTACCATCAGCCAACTCCTTTGCAATTGCTTTAATAGGTTTTTCGCCCATACCGTAAACAAGAATATCGGCCTTGCTATCAATCAAAATACTCTTTCTAAATGAGTCTTGCCAGTAGTCGTAATGAGCCAATCTTCTCATAGAAGCTTCAATGCCACCAATAACTATTGGAGTATCGGGATATAACTCTTTTAAAATATTACTATAAACAATAGTAGGGTAGTCGGGTCGCATACCAGCCTTGCCATCAGGAGTGTAGGCGTCATCGCTTCTAAGTCTTTTGTTTGCAGTGTAGTGATTGACCATTGAGTCCATTGCACCAGCCGAAACGCCAAAGAATAAACGTGGTTTTCCTAACTTCTTAAAATCACGTAAATCATCACGCCAGTTAGGTTGAGGAACAATGGCAACACGTAAACCTTCTGCTTCGAGAGTTCTACCTATAACAGCGGCACCAAACGAAGGGTGATCAACGTATGCATCACCACTAAAAATAATAACATCAACATAGTCCCAGCCACGAATATCCATCTCTTTTTTTGTGGTTGGTAACCATAATTTTAAATCCGGTTTATTATTGTGTGCCATCTTAACTCTCTCCAAATTTCTCTTTATATAACTCCTCCAATTTTAACAACTCATCTCTCAAACGAGCAGCCTCAATAAAATCCAATTCTTTTGCTGCTTTTCCCATAGATTCTCTACATTTCTCAATAGATGCCTTCAATGACTCTTTATCCATATATGCAACAATTGGATCTGCTGCAATATTTATTTCGTTATCAAACTCTTTATTATATATTGCAATATTATCTTTGATTTTAGAAGAACTGCTACCCGCTAATACAGATGTTTGAGATTTCTTTATTGCTTGAGGCGTGATACCATGCTCTTTATTGTATTTCATCTGTTTCTCCCGTCTTCGATTAGTCTCATCTATGGTTTTTTTCATGCTTTTGGTAATCTTGTCAGCATACATAATAACCATACCGTTAATGTTACGAGCAACCCTTCCCGCAGTTTGAGTTAATGCTCTTTCGTTTCTTAGGAAACCATCTTTATCAGCATCTAAAATAATCATAAGAGAGACTTCTGGTAAATCTAAACCTTCTCTTAAGAGATTTACGCCAATCAAAACATCGTATGCACCATTTCTTAGACCTGCTAAAATTTCAACGCGGTCAAAAGTCTCAACATCAGAGTGAATGTAGTTACTTCTAATGCCTGAGCGTAGGAGATAAGAGTTTAGTTCTTCTGCCATTCTCTTTGTCAGAGTTGTAACCATAACCCTCTCGTTGCGTTCAATGCGGAGTTGAATCTCCTCTAACATATCATCAATCTGATTAAGGCTTGGTCTTACTTCAATAATAGGGTCTAACAATCCTGTTGGTCTGATAATCTGTTCAACAACAACACCCTCTGATTTCTCCAATTCATAATCAGCAGGAGTTGCACTAACATAAATAGTCTGAGGAGTAAGAGCCTCAAACTCTTCAAACTTGAGAGGTCTGTTGTCTATTGCGGCAGGAAGCCTAAATCCGTATTCAACCAAATTTAGTTTGCGAGAGTGATCGCCACCATACATACCTCTTATTTGAGGAACTGTAACATGGCTTTCGTCTATAATAAGCAAAAAATCTTTAGGAAAATAGTCAAGCAGACAGAATGGTCGAGAACCTTCCTCCCTGCCGTCAAAATATCGTGAATAGTTTTCAATACCAGAGCAATATCCAATCTCCTTAATCATCTCCATATCGTACGATACGCGCTCATATATTCTCTTAGCCTCTACCTCTTTGGCAACACTATTAAAGAATACAACTTGCCTGCTCAAATCTATATCAATCTGAGCAAGAGCCTTGTTAATACGCTCCTTTGATGTAATGAACAGATTTGCAGGGTATATGTTAAACGATGAAAAGTTTCCTGTTACTCTTCCGTTTGAAGGGTCAATTGTTTCAATTGAATCAATCTCCTCGCCCCAGAACATAACACGTAAAATAATATTGTCGTAGGCAAGATAAATATCAACAGTGTCGCCTTTAACTCTGAAAGTACCTCTGACAACCTCTGTCTCATTTCTTGAATATAGAGCATCAACCAGCAAACGTAAAAAGTTGTTACGCTCCATTTTGTCACCACAACTAATGTGAATAAGATTACTGTTAAAATCCTGTGGATTTCCAATGCCATAAAGACACGATACAGATGAGACCACAACAACATCCCTTCTTCCAGATAAGAGAGCAGAAGTAGTTGATAATCTTAACCTGTCAATCTCTTCGTTTATAGCAAGGTCTTTCTCAATATATAAATCAGAACTTGGGATATAGGCCTCAGGTTGGTAGTAGTCGTAATACGAAACAAAATACTCAACTGCATTCTCAGGAAAGAAACCTTTAAACTCGTTATAAAGTTGAGCGGCAAGAGTTTTATTATGGCTTAAAATAAGAGTCGGTTTCTTTACCTCTTTGATAACGTTGGCCATAGTAAAAGTTTTACCCGATCCTGTAACTCCAAGCAGAGTTTGGGCAGGTAATCCTTGTTCTATACCCTCAACAAGAGTCTTAATTGCTTCAGGCTGATCTCCCGTAGGTTTAAAATCCGATTTTAGAATAAAGTCCATATAAAAATAATCAATTTACAAAGATAGCAAAACCTAACTAAAATAACGTTGTTTATAGGTAATAAGTTAATTAGAATATAAAAATGCACAAAAACACATTTCTCATTTGTAATTAGGTTATTTTTTTGTAAATTTGCACCGAATTATGTCTAAGATAGCAAAAATATTATCACTATTAGCAATTTGTATAGTTGTAACGTCGTGTAACGAGTATAATAAATTATTAAAAAGTACCGATTACGAGTTGCGATATGAGTATGCTAAAACCTATTTTGAACAGGGTAAATATGCAAGAACATATAATTTGCTAAAAGATGTGATAACTCTTTATAAAGGTACTGATAAGGCAGAAGAGTCTTTGTATTTACTTGCGCAAAGTGCCTATATGCAAAAAGATTATCAATCATCTGGAGCATACTTTGAGGCATATTATAGAAACTATCCGCGTGGAGAGTATGCTGAGTTGGCAAGATATTACACAGGAATAGGATATTCTAAAGCATCTCCCGAGCCAAAGTTGGATCAAACCGACACTTATAAAGCAATAGATGAATTAAAGAACTTCTTAGATTATTATCCTCAAAGTGATAAGGCTGAGGAGATTCAAAATCTGATATTTGAACTTCAAGAGAAGTTAGCAGAAAAAGAGTTATTGACAGTAAAACTCTATTATAACTTAGGAGATTATCGAGGCAATAATTATCAAGCAGCAATAATAACTGCAAATAATGCCATAATGGATTATCCCTATACAAAGTACAAAGAGGATTTTGAGATGATGATATTACGCTCAAGATATCAAGAAGCAGTTAAGAGTGTGATAGAGAAAAAGAAAGATCGTTTCAGAGGTGTAATAGATGAATATTATAACTATGTAAACGAGTTTCCTGAAGGGAAATATAAAAAAGAGGCAGATAAAATTTTAAAAGTAGCACAAAAATACGTAAACGATTAACATAAATTAGATATGGATTTCAAGAAAGTAAATGCTCCATCAACAACAGTAACACGCGACACAATGGAGTTGTGTAAAGACACAGAAAACATTTATGAGACAGTAGCAATTATCTCAAAAAGAGCAAATCAAATTGCAGCAGAGATAAAAACAGATTTAGAGAAAAAACTACAAGATTACGCATCTTCAACAGATAACTCACTTGAAGAGGTATTTGAAAATCGTGAGCAAATTGAGATATCAAAATACTATGAGCGTATGCCAAAACCAACTCTAATAGCAATAGAGGAGTATAAAAAGGGTGAGGTATATTTCCGTAATGCAGATGAGGAGATATCTCTAAAAAAAGATTAATACAGAGTATAACGTAAAATATTAAATATTGGAGTTGAATAAAATTTTTTACTCAACTCCTTATTGCATTTATATAAGACAAATGGAAATAGCATCAAAATACGATCCCTCAGAGGTTGAGAAGAAGTGGTATGAGTATTGGTTAAACAATAATTTGTTCAAATCAACACCCGATGGTAGAGAACCATACACAGTAGTAATACCCCCACCAAACGTAACAGGAGTATTACACATGGGACACATGCTAAACAATACAATTCAAGACATATTGGTCCGTCGTGCGAGAATGGAGGGAAAGAACGCATGTTGGGTTCCTGGTACCGACCACGCATCAATAGCAACTGAGGCTAAAGTTGTAAAGAAATTAGCAGAGCAAGGAATTAAGAAGAGTGATCTAACTCGTGAAGAATTTCTAAAACACGCATGGGAATGGACCGAAGAACATGGAGGTATAATTCTTAAACAATTGCGTAAACTTGGAGCAAGTTGCGATTGGGATAGAACAGCCTTTACTATGGATGAAAAGCGTAGTGAAAGTGTAATAAAGGTTTTTGTTGATTTGTACAACAAAGGTCTTATCTATCGCGGATTGAGAATGGTAAACTGGGATCCTAAGGCTCAAACAGCACTCAGCAACGAGGAGGTAATCTATAAGGATGAAAAGAGTAAGCTCTACTATCTTCGTTACTATGTTGATGAACCGGCAGGGGCAACAGATGGAGAGGAGAATGGTGCAGTAACCTTAAAACCATCGGATGCTTTTGATGCAACAGTAAAATATCAAATCTTGCATCGCGATGAGCAGGGTCGCCGTTATGCAGTTGTTGCTACAACACGTCCCGAAACCATTATGGGAGATACAGCAATGTGTATTAACCCAAAAGATCCAAAAAACTCTTGGCTAAAAGGCAAAAAAGTAATAGTACCATTGGTGAACAGAGTAATACCTGTTATAGAAGACCGCTATGTAGAGATTGAGTTTGGAACAGGATGCTTGAAAGTAACACCTGCCCACGATACAAATGACTACATGTTGGGTAAAACTCACAATCTTGAAACTATTGATATATTCAATGCTGATGCAACAATAAGTGAAGAGGCAGGAATGTATGTAGGAATGGATCGTATGGAGGTTCGTAAACTAATAGCAAAAGATTTAGAGAGTGCAGGGCTTCTTGAAAAGGTTGAGGATTACGATAACAAAGTAGGATACTCTGAGCGTAATGCCGATACAGCAGTAGAGCCACGCCTATGTATGCAATGGTTCTTGAGGATGAAACACTTTGCCGACATTGCATTACCGCCAGTAATGAATGATGAACTAAAATTCTACCCTGCAAAATATAAAACAACATATCAAAATTGGTTAGAGAATATCCAAGATTGGTGTATTAGTCGCCAATTATGGTGGGGACATCGCATACCGGCATACTTCTTGCCAACAGCAGAGGGAGAAGAAGAGAGATATGTAGTTGCTGAAAATATTGATAAAGCATTAGAGTTGGCAAAAGCAATTGAGGGATATGAGAGTATAACTAAAGAGCAATTACGTCACGATGATGATGCTCTTGATACATGGTTCTCATCATGGCTATGGCCAATATCTCTATTTGATGGAATTAACAATCCAAACAACGAGGAGATAAACTACTACTATCCCACAAGTGATCTTGTGACCGGTCCAGACATTATATTCTTCTGGGTAGCCCGTATGATTATGGCAGGATATGAGTATAAAGGAGATATGCCATTTAAGAATGTATATTTCACTGGAATTGTTCGTGATAAGATTGGACGTAAAATGTCAAAATCACTTGGCAATTCTCCAGATCCACTTGATTTGATTGAAAAGTACGGAGCAGATGGTGTTCGTATGGGAATGATGTTATCTGCACCAGCAGGAAACGATATCCTCTTTGATGATGCTTTGTGTGAGCAAGGACGTAACTTCAATAATAAAATCTGGAATGCGTTCCGTCTTGTAAATGGATGGCAAGTAGATACAACAATAGAACAACCTGAGAGTGCAAAAATAGCAGTAGAGTGGTTCGACTCAGAGTTGAAAAAAGTAAATGCTGAGGTAGCAGACCTATTTACAAAATACCGTTTATCGGAGGCTTTGATGGCAGTATATAAACTCTTCTGGGACGAATTCTCGGCATGGTATCTAGAGATGATAAAACCGACATACGGAATGCCAATAGACGGAGTAACATATTCAAAAACATTGGAGTTCTTTGATATGCTATTGCGTTTGTTGCATCCATTTATGCCATTTATCACAGAGGAGTTGTGGCAACATATTTCAGAAAGAAAAGATGGAGAATCAATAATGGTTGCTCAATTACCCAAAGTTGATGAATACAACAAAGAAGTTGTTACTAATATCGAAGTTGCCAA
This sequence comes from Bacteroidales bacterium, assembly GCA_017521245.1. Classification (NCBI taxonomy): domain Bacteria; kingdom Pseudomonadati; phylum Bacteroidota; class Bacteroidia; order Bacteroidales; species Bacteroidales bacterium. The sequence continues at coordinate 22,887 of JAFXDI010000048.1, read as the reverse complement.
GAATATAATAGCAGGAGTAAGAACAATAAGATTACAAAAAAATATACCTAACAAGAATCAACTATCATTGCAGATATTAGGAGAGCATAAAAATTATGCTGATGCAATAATAGTTAAATTAGCAAACCTTTCTTCAATTGAAGTTGTTCAAGAGAAGTCAGCAACATCAATAACCTTCATGGTTGGAACAACAGAGTATGCTGTGCCAATGGAAGGTAATATAGATGTTGAGGTAGAGTTAAAGAAGCTTGAGGAAGATTTAAAATACCAACAAGGATTCTTGAAAACCGTTATGGGTAAACTCTCAAACGAAAGATTTGTAGCAAATGCACCTCAAAAAGTAGTTGAGTTAGAGCGAAAGAAACAGAGCGATGCAGAGAGTAAAATCAAATCTATTGAGGAACGAATAAAAGCACTAAAAGGATAAAACCTTATGGATCTATTTTTAACGATAGTAGATTTTTTGTGGAATAATATAATGGTAGAGGTTATGGTGGTAATTGCTTTATGGTTTACCATCAAAACCAAAGCCGTACAGATAACAATGTTCCCAGAAATGATTCGTACATTAAAGGGATCAACTCAAAAGCAATCAAAAGATGGACGATCAATCTCTTCGGTTGAAGCATTTCTAATATCGTTAGCAAGTAGAGTAGGAGTAGGAAATCTTGCAGGAGTTGCTTTAGCAATTACTATTGGAGGACCTGGTGCTATATTTTGGATGTGGGTAATGGCAATCCTAAATTCAGCAACATCATTTGTTGAATCAACCCTTGCCCAACTCTATAAATCACGCAACGGAAACTTCTTTATAGGAGGTCCAGCATATTACATATACAAAGGATTGAAAAGTAAAACTTGGGCTGTTATAGTAGCAATACTATCAGTCCTTACATTTAGTTTTATTATTTGTTCGGTTCAATCAAATACTATAGCAATATCGGCAGGTCAGGCATTCGGAATCACTCCAATATGGAGTGCGATAATAATAGGACTCTTAATGTCTTTAACCATATTTGGAGGAGTAGGAAGAGTTGCAAAAGTAACTTCAACCTTAGTGCCACTAATGGCATTCGCATACATATTAGTAGTTGTATCAATAGTATTAGCAAATATAGAACAAATACCCGCAATCTTTAAACTAATAATAGATAGCGCCTTTGGAGTAGACCAAGTAGTTGGTGGCGGTGTTGGTATGGCAATTATGATGGGTGTAAAACGAGGATTGTTTAGTAACGAAGCAGGAATGGGATCTGCTCCAAATGCTGCTGCAACAGCCGATGTAAAGCATCCGGTAAATCAAGGATTTGTTCAAGCAATGGGAGTCTTTGTTGACACCCTTATTATATGTAGTTGTACTGCATTCTTAATATTCATAGGAGGAGCAGATGCACCTGACAACTTAGAGGGTATAGCACTTACTCAGTATGCATTAAGTGCAAAAACCGGAGGTTGGGCATATCACTTTATTGCAATAATAATATTCTTCTTTGGCTTCAGTACATGTATTAGTAACTCATATTATGGAGAAGCAAATATTCGCTTTATAAAGGATAGTAATCTTTTGGTAAACATTTTCAGAGTATTAATGATACTCATTGTCATGGCAGGAGCAATAATACCATTAGATGTAGTATGGGCAATGGCAGATTTGTTTATGATATTTATAGTTTTGATAAATCTAATATCAATAACAAAATTAGGAAAATATACCTATCTGTTATTAGATGATTATAAATCGCAGAAGAAAAAGGGAATACAAACACCTATCTTTAAAAAGAGTCAGATAAAAGAACTCAACACGCCCGACATTGATTGTTGGTAAAAAAAATAAAATCAAAAATATGATAAAGAAAAAAATAGGATTACTGTACATAATATTTTTGTTATGTGCAGTCAATTTTGTATGTCAAGCAGAAATAGTTCCCCCATTAAAACGAAGTTTACAACTTACAGGAAACTTTGGAGAGTTACGTACAAATCACTTCCATACAGGGCTCGATTTTAGAGCATCAATAGGAACTCCTGTATATGCAGTAGATTCAGGATATGTATCTCGAATAACAGTGAGTGCGGGAGGTTACGGAAATGCCCTCTACATAACACACCCATCAGGTATAACATCGGTGTATGCTCACCTAAATACATTCATACCTAAAATTGAAGAGATATTATACCAGAAACAAATGCAGTTAAAGTATTATGCCGTAGATTTATCTTTCTCTCCCACAGAAATACAAGTAGAAAAAGGAGAGATAGTAGCGTATACAGGGAACAGGGGAAGTAGTGGAGGACCACATCTACATTTTGAGATACGTGATACGCAAACACAAAATCCATTAGAACCATTAAACTATCTGAAAGATAAAATAAAAGATACGCGTTCTCCAAAAATTAAAGCAATATCTATAATGCCGTATAGAGGTATTGTTAATAATACCAACATACAAATTATTAAAGTAGGAGAAAATAGTGTTGTGTCACAAATAAAAGCGTGGGGAGATTTGATATTAGCGGTAGAAGCATACGACTATATGGATGGAATGAGAAACATTTATGGCGTACACTATGTAAACCTTTATAAAGATGAAGAACTAATATACTCTTCGCATATAGATACACTTTCATTTGATAAAGGGCGACAAATAAACACCTATATTAATAGAGAGGAGTTTTTAAAGAATCGTTCCCTCTATATGCAAAGTTTTCTTGCACCAGGAAATACCCTTCCCTTTTATGAAAAGAATAAAATATCAAATAACGGAGTGGTCACAATAGATGAAGAGAGAGTATATAAATTTAGATATGAGGTCTTTGACTATTATGGTAACAAAGATGAATATGCTTTTGAAATAGTTGGAGAAAAGACAGAATGTGAACCTATAAAACAAAAATCGGTTAAATATAATGAAGAATATATTATAGAAGAAGAAAATTTCAGAATGACAATACCAGCGTATGCTCTATATGACAATTATATTCCTCAATATTCAAAATCAGATACCATAAAATCGGGAAATTATTCGGCAATACATACAATAGAACCATACTATGCAGGAGTAGATAAAAATTGTAAACTCTCAATAAAGATAGATGCTGATACCATTCAAGATAAAAGTAAATACTACATAGTATCTGTAAATAGTGAAGGAAAGAACAAGGGGAAAGTCTCACAAGAATATATATCGGAGTATAATAATGGTTGGTTAACCGCACAAGTTAAAACATTTGGACAGTTTGTCGTAAAAGCCGACCAAACAAAACCATATATAAAATATCATGGAGTAGTTGATGGGGAAATACGATTTACAGTGAAAGAAGACGAGAGTGGTTTGAAATATTTCAGAGGAGAGGTTGATGGCGAATTTGTAGTGTTTACATACGATATGAAAGATAAGATAGCACGTTATAAAATTGATACAACAAAAATAAAATCAGGAGTACCTCATATAATAAAATTTAAAGCAATAGATAATTGTGGGAATGAGAAATTATATAGTGGAAATTTAAGATTTTAGTATGTAAATAAAAAAAATATCTCAAAATAGAACAATATATAAATTAATTGTTTAAATTTGTGAATTAGACAACTTTTAAAACAAAAATATATGCAAAACGACGAATTATTACAACAAGTAACCGAAAGAGCCCAAGTATGGTTAGGTGAAGGCTATGATGCTGAAACTAAAGCCGAAGTAAAAAGACTATTGGAGCAAGAAGACAAAACAGAGTTGATAGATGCATTCTATCGCGATTTAGAGTTTGGAACAGGAGGTTTGCGTGGAATAATGGGAGTGGGAACCAACCGTATGAATATCTATACAGTAGGAGCCGCAACTCAAGGACTTTCTAACTATCTTAAAAAAGAGTTTGCAGATCTACCACAAATTAAAGTTGTAATCGGACACGATAGCCGTAACAACAGTCGTAAATTTGCAGAAATATCAGCAGATATATTCTCAGCAAACGGAATAAAAGTATATTTGTTTGAGTCGTTGCGCCCAACACCAGAGATGTCATTTGCAATACGTCATTTAGGATGTCAAAGCGGAATTATTCTTACAGCATCACACAACCCAAAAGAGTATAACGGATACAAAGCATATTGGAACGATGGAGCACAAATGATATCTCCACACGATAAAAATACAATTGCAGAGGTAAACAAAGTTGCTGGAATAGAAGATATCAAATTCCAAGGCAATCCTGACCTAATAGAAGTAATAGGTCAAGAGATTGACGATATATATGTAAGCAAAATAAAAGAACTATCACTATCTCCCGATTTGGTAGCGCGCAACAGTGATATGAAGATTGTTTACACTCCAATACATGGAACAGGAGTAAAATTAGTACCCGCAGCACTACGTGCATTCGGATTTACTAATATCATAAATGTACCCGAGCAAGATATTCCTGACGGAAACTTCCCAACAGTAGCATCTCCCAATCCAGAAGAACCTGCTGCCTTAAATATGGCAATAGAGAAAGGAAAAGAGGTAGATGCTGATATCATTATGGCATCAGACCCGGATGCTGACCGTCTTGGTGTAGCCGTTAAAAATGATAAAGGAGAGTTCGTTTTGATTAACGGAAACCAAATAGCAATTCTATTATTGAACTATATAATGACTCGTTCACGTGAAATGGGAACATTAAAAGGAAACGAGTTTATTGTAAAAACAATTGTAACAAGTGAGTTGATTAAAACAATAGCAGATAAAAACTCAATCAAATGTTACGACTGCTACACAGGATTTAAATGGATTGCATCAGTAATTCGTGAGTTAGAAGGAAAAGAGAGATACATTGGAGGAGGAGAAGAGAGTTACGGATTCTTGGTAGAAGACTTTGTCCGAGATAAAGATGCTGTGTCAGCAATACCAATGATGGCAGAGGCAGCAGCATGGGCAAAAGAGAATGGTAAGAGCGTATATGAAATGTTGCAAGACATTTATGTAAAATACGGATTCTCAAAAGAGAAAGGAATCTCAGTAGTACGTAAAGGAAAGAGTGGAGCAGAGGAGATAGAGGCAATGATGAAAAACTTCCGTGCAAACCCAATAACTGAGATAGCAGGTTCAAAAGTAATCTTGATAAAAGATTATGCAACACTAAAAGGAACAGATGTATTGGCAGGAGAGACATATACATTAGATATGCCAACAACAGCAAATGTGATCCAATACTTCACCGAAGACGGAACAAAAGTTTCGATACGTCCTTCAGGAACAGAGCCAAAAATCAAGTTCTATGTCGAGGTACGTGGAACATTATCTTCACCTGCAGAGTACGAGGCAGTAAATGCACAAGCAGAAGAGAAGATAAAAGCAGTTGCAGCATCACTTGGTGTTTAATAAATAATTTACTAATTAAAAATAAGAGAAGATGATAAGTTTTATTATTTGGTTATTAGGATTAATCTTATGTGTAAAAGCCGTACTTGATATTTGGAAAATGCCAATGTCTGGTTTAGCAAAAGTATTAGCAATAGTGATATTACTAATCACAAGCTGGTTAGGTTTAGCAATTTACTATTTCTTTGCAAAAGACAAACTACCAGAGTGGTTTAAAAATATTAAGTAAATAAACCATATGTTTGAATGAATAAGAGTTGCACGTATAGTGTAACTCTTATTTTTTGTGATATAATAATAAATTCAGAAATTATTATTATTTTTGTAAAAATACTTTTGTTATTGTTCATTTGTAACCTAAAACGACCAATTTAAGAAAATGCTAATGAACAAGTGTTATAAGTATGCTCCTATATGGGGTGTATTTCTGTTGCTTGTTTTAATGCATTTGGGTGCTTGGTCGTACCTCGGTTACATAGGATGAGCGTAGGAATGCACCTTTTTTATTTGTAATTATTAAAAAATATAATATTAACAAACTGATTAATAAAAACGAATAGATAATAAATATAAAAGCAATTAAATAGAAAATAAGTTTGAATTTACATATTAGGCATCGCTGATTTCTCGTAATCGAAAACGACCAAATTTCAGAATAAATGTAGAGAGAAGCAAAAGTTGATGCACCCCATCTCGGAGGTGTATTTCTGTTGCTCTATCTATAAGGTAGAAATTCAGGAATGCACCTTTTGGTATGTAATAAGAGAATACTGATAATAAAAGTAGGGGAATATAAAAATTTAAAACTATGAGAAATGTATTGTTTTTTGCTGTAATGATTTCAACCATTATTATGTTTAGTGCTCAGGCAAAGAGAAACAGAAAAGAGAATATCTTTGATTCTAACCAAACAGGAAGTTATATAGAGCAAGTTTCAGGCTTAGGAATGAAGATGATTTACGTAAAAGGAGGTTCATTTATTTTAGGAACAGTAAAAAAAGAGGAGGGGTATAGCGATGAATATCCGGCAATAGAGTCTTTCTTAGATTCATATTATATAGGTGCATTTGAAGTTACCCAAAAACAATGGCAAATAATTATGAATGACAATACGGGTGTAGAAGAAAACTTGCCTATAAATGGAATAAGTTGGAATGATGCGCTTCTCTTTTGCGAAAAATTAAGTGAATTGACAGGAAAGAATTACCGGTTGCCATCTGAAGAACAATGGGAATATGCAGCACGAGGGGGAATAAAAAATAGTAATCTAAAATATAGTGGAAGTGATGAAATTGATAAAGTTTCATGGTATTCTACAAATAGTAATAAAGAGATTCACCCAGTGGGATTAAAACGTCCAAATGAGTTAGGCATATATGATATGAGTGGAAATGTATATGAATGGTGCTTAGATACATATATGTCATATACCTATAAGAATGATTCAGTAAAACATCACAGTGTAGGAAATAACAAAGTATTAAGAGGAGGATGTTGGAGCGATTATGCTTCAAGTTGTAGAGTTACACATCGCTTTTATGATGTATCATCATCAAAAAGTTCTAAAATTGGATTTAGAGTTGTGTGTGTACCTTGAAAATCTTAAATCTACAATTAATAAATAACATAGATAAAATATAGGAAATGCTATAAAAGTACAGAATTGTTAATATTATTATTTATCTAAAAAAAAGAGGTCGGATTTTCAACCGACCTCTTAACATTTATCGTTGTTTAAGTTGTTACTTATTCAACAGCAGCCTGAGCAGCAGCAACACGTGCGATAGGCACGCGGAATGGGCTACAACTTACGTAGTTCATACCAAGTGAAGCACAGAATTTAACTGATGAAGGCTCACCTCCGTGCTCTCCACAGATACCAACTTTTAAGTGGCTCTTAGTTGAACGACCTTTTTCAGTACCCATCTTAACAAGTTGTCCAACACCTTCTTGATCTAAGATTTGGAATGGATCGTTTTTCAAGATACCTTTCTCTTGGTAAACTTTCAAGAATTTTCCAGCGTCATCGCGAGAGAATCCGAATGTCATTTGAGTAAGGTCGTTAGTACCGAATGAGAAGAAGTCAGCAACCTCAGCAATCTTATCAGCAGTAAGAGCAGCACGAGGAACCTCAATCATTGTACCAATCTTATAGTCAACTTTTGCACCACGCTCTGCAAATACTTTCTCTGCAGTTGCTGTGATAACTTCTGCTTGCATTTTTAACTCGTTCAAAGAACCTACAAGAGGAACCATAATCTCAGGAGTTACTTTTACGCCCTCTGCTTGAGCATCCATTGCAGCCTCAATGATAGCACGTGCTTGCATCTCTGTAATCTCAGGATAAGTACATCCAAGACGACAACCACGGTGTCCTAACATTGGGTTAAACTCTGCAAGTGAATCAACAGCGTTCTTAACCTCTTCAATTGTTAATCCCATCTCTTCAGCAAGTTCTTTTTGAGTTGCTAATTGATGAGGTACGAATTCGTGTAGAGGAGGATCAAGAAGACGGATAGTAACACCAAATCCATCCATTGCTTTGAAGATTCCGTAGAAGTCTTGACGTTGCATTGGAAGAAGTTTCTTAAGTGCCTCACGACGTCCCTCTTCATCTTTTGAAAGAATCATCTCACGCATTGCTTTGATACGGTCGCCCTCAAAGAACATGTGCTCTGTACGGCAAAGACCAATACCTTTTGCTCCAAAACGGCGAGCTGTCTCAGCATCGCGAGGAGTATCAGCATTTGTGCGAACATCCATTTGAGTGAATTTCTCAGCGATATCCATGATAGCACCAAAGTCTCCGCTTAAGTCAGCCTCAACTGTTCTAACTTGACCATCATAAACTTCACCTGTTGATCCGTTCAATGAAATCCAATCACCCTCTTTATATACTTTACCACTCATCTCAATTGTACGAGCCTTGTAGTCAACGATGATTTCTCCTGCACCTGATACACAACATTTACCCATACCACGAGCAACAACGGCAGCGTGTGAAGTCATACCTCCACGTGCAGTAAGGATACCTTGTGCAACGTTCATACCGCGAAGGTCTTCTGGAGAAGTCTCAATACGAACAAGGATAACTTTTTTACGTTTCTCAGCCCATGCTTCAGCGTCATCAGCAAAGAATACGATTTGACCTGATGCAGCACCGGGAGAAGCGGGAAGACCTTTTGCCATAACACGTGCCTCTTTAAGAGCTACTTTGTCAAAGATTGGGTGTAGTAACTCATCAAGTTTTTGAGGCTCCATACGTTTCAATACAGTCTTTTCATCGATTTGTCCGTCGCGAAGCATATCCATAGCAATTTTTACCATGGCAGCACCTGTGCGTTTTCCGTTACGGGTTTGCAATAACCACAATTTACCATCTTGGATAGTAAACTCAAGGTCTTGCATATCTGTAAAGTAGTCTTCCAATTTTTGTTGAGTCTCGATAAGGTCTTTTGCACACTCAGGCATAGCCTCTTCAAGAGAAGGATATTTTGAAGCACGTTCCTCTTCGCTAATTCCTTGAAGTTTTGCCCAACGGCGTGAACCTTCGATTGTGATTTGTTGAGGAGTACGGATACCAGCAACAACGTCCTCTCCTTGAGCGTTGATAAGATACTCACCGTTGAAAATATCCTCACCAGTTGCAGCGTCACGAGTAAAAGCAACACCAGTTGCAGAAGTGTTACCCATGTTACCGAATACCATAGCTTGTACGTTTACAGCAGTACCCCATTCCTCTGGGATTTGGTTCATTCGGCGGTAGTAGATAGCACGCTCGTTCATCCAACTGTCAAATACAGCACAGATAGCACCCCAAAGTTGCTCCCAAGGATTGTCGGGGAAATCTTTGCCGGTTCTCTCTTTAACTGCGCTCTTGAAAAGTTTTACCAACTCTTTAAGATCTTCAACATCAAGTTCAGTATCTAATTTTACACCTTTAGCCTCTTTTACTTTGTCCATAACCTCCTCGAATGGATCGATGTCAGTTTTGCTTTTTGGTTTCATACCAAGAACAACGTCTCCGTACATTTGTACGAAACGGCGGTAAGAGTCCCAAGCAAAACGAGGATTGCCTGATTTCTCAGCAATACCCTCTGCTACCTCTTCAGTGATACCAAGGTTAAGAACTGTATCCATCATACCGGGCATTGAAACGCGAGCTCCTGAACGTACAGATACTAATAGGGGATTTTTAGCATCACCAAATTTTGTACCCATTAAATTCTCAACGTGAGCAATTGCTTTCTCAACGTCCTCTTTAATCATTGCAACTACTGCATCTTTACCCTCTTTTGTGTAAGTTGTACAAACTTCTGTTGTGATGGTAAAGCCCGGAGGAACTGGAACTCCAATTAAGTTCATCTCAGCAAGGTTCGCACCTTTACCTCCGAGAAGATTTTTCATATCGGCACGACCTTCTGCTTGTCCGTTACCGAAAGTATAAACTCTCTTCATTCTTTAAGATGTGTTTAGTTAATATATAGTAATTAAAAATTTGTTTTTCGTATTTTACGAACTAACTACAAAAGTAATAATATATGTCTGATTTTGCAAGTGCAATAACGGGTAAATGATAAAAAAAATAAAAAAAATATTTTATAGCGGTAATTCGGCTAATTATGTGTAACTTTGAAAGGTTTTTTTTAATATAAAATAGAGTGTAATCCCATATTAAAATTATAAAAATTGGCACGTAAGAAACGAGAATTACCCTTGATTGAGGGTGTCGAAATAAAAGGAGTTGCGGCAGAAGGTAAAGCTGTAACAAGAGTAAATGATTTAGTGGTGTTTATCCCTTATGCTGCACCAGGTGATATTGCGGATATTCAACTTACTCGCAAAAAGAATAGTTATGCCGAGGGTAAGGTTGTTGCTATAAAAGAGTACTCACCATTTAGGGTTACTCCTAAATGTAAACATTTTGGAGTTTGTGGAGGATGTAAGTGGCAACACCTTGATTATTCAAAACAGATTGAGTACAAACAACAACAAGTAATTGATAATTTAACACGAATAGGGAAGGTTCAACTACCTGATATTTCTCCTATATTGGGCTCTGAAAAACAATATTATTATCGTAATAAGTTAGAGTTTACATTCTCAAATCGTTCGTGGTTAACAAAAGAGGAGTTGGATTCTCAAATTGAGTTCTCTTCGCGTGATGCCTTAGGATTTCATATTCCGGGAATGTTTGATAAGGTCCTTGATGTAAAGGAGTGTCATCTTCAAGATGATATTTCTAATAAGATACGATTGTCAATAAGGGAATTTGCTATACAAAACGGATATTCATTTTTTGATTTGAGAGCGCAAGAAGGAGATATGCGAGGTCTTATCATTCGTACATCTTCAACAGGAGAGATAATGCTTATTGTTATCTTTGCTACCAACGATAATGATAAAATTTCAGCAATGATGAATCATATATCATCTTCGTTTCCTGAAATTACTTCGTTAATGTATGTAGTAAATCAAAAATGTAACGATATAATTAGTGATTTGCCTATCGAAGTATGGAGTGGTAAAGATCATATAATAGAACAGATGGAGGATTTGAAATTTAAGGTGGGTCCAAAATCGTTCTATCAAACAAATTCAGAGCAGGCATATCGTTTATATAGTGTAGTTCGCGATTTTGCATCATTAAATGGAGATGAATTTGTTTATGACCTTTATACCGGAACAGGAACAATAGCAAATTTTGTTGCCAAGAAAGCAAAAAGAGTTATTGGTATAGAGTATGTACCTGATGCAATTGAAGATGCAAAAGTAAATTCTCAACTAAACAATATTGATAACACATATTTCATAGCAGGAGATATGAAAGATATTCTTACAAATGAATTTGTTGAGAAGAACGGACGTCCTGATGTGATTATTACAGATCCTCCACGTGCTGGTATGCACGAAGATGTTATAAATGTTATACTTGCCGCAGCTCCTGATAAGATTGTTTATGTAAGTTGTAATCCGGCAACTCAGGCTCGTGATGCAGCAATGTTAGAGAGTGCATATAAAATTACAAAAGTTCAACCCGTTGATATGTTCCCTCATACCCACCATGTTGAAAATGTAATGTTATTTGAAAAAAGATAATTAAGTAATATAAAGAATATATAATATGCAAAAATTAAGTGATAAATCATCTGTAAGATGGGGTGTAATGTTGATAGTTTCGTTTACAATGATGTGCGGTTATGTTTTAACCGATATAATGGCTCCATTAAAAGATGTGTTAGAGAATGAACTGAACTGGAGTAGTACCGATTATGGAATATTTTCAGGAGCATACGGATACTTGAATGTATTCTTATTGATGATAATTTTCGGAGGTTTAATTCTTGATAAATTAGGCATCCGTTTTACAGGGTTAACATCAGCTTTGTTGATGATAATTGGAGCAACAATTAAATATTTTGCAATTGACGCATTACCTTCAGATAATGAAATCTTAGGTATAAATAGTCAAGTACTTATGGCCTCGTTAGGTTTTGCAATATTTGGTGTTGGTTGTGAAATAATGAATATTACAGTTACAAAAATAATTGTAAAGTGGTTTAAAGGAAAAGAGATAGCCCTTGCCTTAGGATTGCAAGTAGCAATAGCCAGAATAGGAACAATTGTGGCACTAATGTTTGCAATGCCAATAGCAGAGTATTTTGGTGTAATGCAAGAAGGTAAGTTGGTCGATTACAATCAAGCAATGCCAATCCTTATGTGTTTGTTGTTCTTATGTATTGGTTTCGTAGGATTTATAGGATACACATTCTTTGATAAGCAACTTGATAAACAAACAAATGGAGAATTAAATGATGATACAGATGAGGAGAAATTTAAACTCTCAGATGTTAAGAATGTAATCACAAATAAAGGTTTTTGGTTGATAGCGATAATATGTGTATTCTTCTATTCTGCTGTATTCCCATTCTTAAAATATGCCTCTGATTTGATGGTGCATAAATATAATGTAGAGCCATCATTGGCAGGAATTATACCATCTGTATTACCTTTCGGAACAATGGTTCTTACACCTCTATTTGGAATGATGTACGACCGTAAAGGATATGGTGCCACTATAATGATTTTTGGATCGTTGCTTCTTGTTGCGGTACATTTACTATTTGCTATGCCAATATTTAATAATTGGGTATTTGCTTTAATCTTAATGTTTATATTGGGTGCGGCATTCTCACTTGTTCCATCTGCAATGTGGCCATCAGTTCCAAAAATAATTAATGAGAAAGAGTTGGGAACAGCTTACTCACTAATATTCTGGGTTCAAAACTGGGGACTTATGGGATTTCCTTTATTGATTGGATGGATTCTTGAAAAGTATTGCATTGTATCATCTGTTACTGATGATAAAATCAAATACGATTATACACTACCTATGATAATATTTGCCTCTCTTGGTGTTGTAGCAATGCTATTTGCAATATGGTTAAAGAGAGAAGATAAATCTAAATCGTACGGATTAGAAGAGCCCAATATAAAAGGGTAAAAAATTATAATTTGTGGAATTATATATCGAAATATTAGGTACTATTATTGGTCTTATATATCTATGGCTTGAATATAAGGCAAATATATATTTGTGGGTAGTAAGCATTATAATGCCTGCCATATATACATATATATTCTATAACGCAGGGCTCTATGCCGATTTTGCAATTAATATCTACTATCTGCTTATAGCAATTTATGGATGGTTTGCATGGAAGTATAACATTAAACTATTTAAAACCTCTTCAAGAAAGGAGAGAGTAGAGGAGTTGAAGATTTCATCACTTCCTAAGAAGTTATGGTTTAAATTAATTGCAGTATATCTTATACTTCAATTTTTAATAACTTGGGTGCTTATAACATATACAAATAGTAATGTACCATGGCTTGATTCATTTACAACATCAGTTAGTATTATAGCAATGTGGATGTTGGCTCGTAAATATGTTGAGCAATGGTTGGTGTGGATAGTAGTTGATGTTGTAAGTGTAGGTTTGTATATATATAAAGATTTATATTATACTTCTGCTTTATATGCTCTGTATGCAGTTATTGCAATATTTGGATATATAAAATGGAAGAAAATGATGCTTTTAAATGAGTGATTTTATAGATAATATAGATGCGGTAATTTTAGCAAACGGAGAATTTCCTTCTCATGAAATACCATTGCAGATATTGCATAATGCCAAGTATGTGGTGTGTTGTGATGGTGGAGCAGATACTTATATAGCAAAAGGTTATACTCCTAACATTATAATAGGGGATGGAGATTCATTGAGTGCTGAGAATAGAGAGCTTTATTCTGATATTATCCATTATGTCCCAGATCAAGATACGAATGACCAGACTAAAGCAGTCAATTTCTTAATCTCAAAAGGGTGTAATACTATTGCTATTGTAGGAGCAACAGGAAAACGAGAAGATCACACAATAGGAAATATTTCGTTACTATCTGAATATAAGCGAAAAGGTTTGAATATTAGATGCTATACTGATTACGGAGTCTTTATCCCTTGTAATGGTAATATCGAGATGTCATCAAGAGAAGGAATTCAAGTTTCTATATTTAATGTAAATGCATCTGCTTTCTCATCAGTAGGGTTAAAATATCCTATTTACGACTTTACTTCACTTTGGCAAGGAACATTAAATTGTTGCCAAACGGATATATTTTCAATAAATGCAAAAGGGGAGTATCTTGTTTTTATGACCTATTAAATAGGTTAAGTCTATTTTTTTCTACCTTTTATATTATATATGTAAGATAAAGATGCAAGTATAGATTGGTTTGAAGAGACTGAAAAATAATCAGCACTTTTATTGTTGAATATATCAGCAAGACCAAAGTAATACCTGCCTTCTAATATAATTGCGTGATTATTTTTGATTCTTACCTCACAACCTAAACCTCCTGTTAATCCATAATCAAAAGGCTTGTCAACAGCCATATTGTAGTGGGTAGTCTCTCTGTTGATAGCAAATTTAGGCATTGAGTTTAGATCAAAGTTTGATTTTGTTTTTTCTCCAACACAGATACCTATTTGAGGTCCTATATTAACAAAAAATCTAAAACTTTTTTTACCAAAATATATATGTGCTAAAAAAGGAAGTTCAATATAATTTAAAGTCCTACTATATTTATAATGAGAGTCACTATCCTTAAATTTCTCTTTCCATCCTTTTTCAGCGTAGTTCAGTTCCAAAACAATACCAAAGAAACGCTCCTCAATATATCTCATTGAAACACCACCTAAAGCTCCCATCTCCATAGACTGTTTAATACTTGGACTGATTGAGAGTTGAGAGAATGTTACACCCCCTTTTGCTCCAAACCATAACTCCTTATCAATTTTTTTCTGGGCAAATGAGTTGGCTATCGAAAATAAAATAACAATTAGGACAATTAACGTGTGTTTCATTATTTAACTCTCTCTTTTACTATTTTGAAATCAGGAGTAAATGTAATAAAGTATAGGTTGGTATTTACCAATCCACTCTCGTTTGATAATCTTGAGAACGAGAAGTCTGTTTGAATGCTTTGAGATTCTATTGTCTCCAAGTATTGTTCAAAATTATTATTGTGTCTAAGCAATCCATTTATTAAATAGATACCTGCGTCAAATCCCAATAAATTTGGAGAGGGAAACATTAGACTCTTCTCTGGACCAAACCAATATCTGAAATTTTTATTAAACTCTTTCCAATTATTTTTGGTTGGTTCACTGTAAAAACGTGAGAAGATAGTTGTATTTAAGGCATGGAATGTCTCTAAATAATCTTTTGTGTATGTTTGCCATTCAGGGTATCCAAAGATAGATACAGATATTGTTGGATTGCCCTCTTTTAAACGTGTAGCAATAGCACAAGTTTTTGCCACTCCGCTTTTGCTTGAAGATGAAGCAACAAGTACAATATTACTATTGTCATTAATAGAACTTAGAAGAACTTCATAATCAGTAACTTCGTTGAATGAGAATTTCTTAAACTCTTTTCCGTTTAATCGTAAATCATTACAAATAATATCAACAAAGTCTGCTTTGTCATTTTGTTCTTGATTATCTATTAAAAAGATAATCTCTTTATCAGTCGTAGTTTCAATTAAATGCTTACTTGCTGTTGCGAAGAATATATTGCTTGGAATATGTCCTTGTATTATATAAGGATTATTTTCATACTCTTTGTTTTTAACAGAGAAAGAATTCACAAGATAAATTTTATTCTCTTTAGCAAAGGTACTCAATAGAGCAATCTCCTCATTCTTATCAGAGCCAAAGATAATGTTGACATCTTTCATCTCTGGTTTGTTAAGAAGCTCTTTTAGAGTGTTAATATCACCATTGGTGTCGTATGTATAAACATTTGATTTTAATCCATTATTTTTTAAACTATCCAATGCTAATAGTAATCCTTTATAGTAGTCTGAATATGGCGATTGAGCACCTGAAATTGATAATTTAAATGGAAATATAACAGCAATATTTATTTCGTTAGATTTCTCATCATTATTATCGTAGTTTAGTATAATGTGTTTATTTTCTGCCTCATATTCACTTACAACCTTTTTAACCTCTTGTGTTAAAGGAATATATAAAATATCATCTTTCTTTATGATTCCGCCTAAATTAGGATTGCACGCAATTATTGCATCAACAGTTGTGTTGAATTTTTGAGATATGCTATATAGCGTTTCTCTTCTTTTCACAACATATTTTTCAGTGTTGTATGTTACGCCATTTATTACAACTTTATTATCAATAACTTCGTTTTTTTGAAGAGTATCAGTTTTTAATTCTATAGTTTCATTAACTTCTTCTTTATCTTTAATTATCAATTGTTGTTGCTCTTCCTGTTTTTGAGGTTTACTGTTACTTACAATTAATACCTGCCCAACCTTAATTGAGTTTGAATTTAAGTTGTTTAGAGTTTTTACCTCATTAATTGAAATATTGTATTTCTTTGAAATAGCATATAGACTTTCTCCTGCTTTTACAATGTGTGTTGTAGGTAATACATTACTTTGAGTACTATTGCTATTTGCTTGTGCTATTGTAGGAATGTATAGTTTAGCACCTTTATTTAATCCATTTTTTGTAGTTGGGTTAAATTTAACCACCTCATCGCGAGTTACGCCAAATTTTCTGCCAATACTATAAAATCCCTCACCGGGTTGAACATAATATATATAGCATTCGGTTCCGTTTATTATAGTTTTTTTGTATCCATCTGTGGCCTCTACATTTAAACCTATGGATAGTATAAATATGACTATTGTTAATATTTTGCCAAAATGTTTCATAAAGCAGATAATATAATTATAAATATATCATTACAAAGTGCGAAGTTATGAAAAAAACCTTATTATTGCAACTTGTAATATTTTAATATTGTTTCCGTTTAATATAAAGATGCTCTTAAATAACTATCTGAAAATTAAAATAGTCAAATTTATATACTGAATTTAATAGAATCAGATAGAAATTAAATAATTTATAAAAAGTATAAAAACATATTTTGTGTTTAGATTTTTAGATAGTTTACAATAAAAATATTATTTTAAATTGTATCTTCGCAATAAAAATTATATAGTCAATTCTATGAAAAGAATTTTATTAATAATTACTTGTTTATTATTTACTATTGCCACATTTTCGCAGTCTATTTTGGTTGTGAATAATGGTAATTCTTATAAATATGACACCAAATCTTCAACAGGTTTAAATATGGGATGCTATGTATTACCCGAAAATTCGCCTCTGAGTTTTGTATTTACATCAGAAAAGGATGAACCTATGAAGTTGTATTCGTTTGGAACTTTGGGAGATACATATAAAAATCAGATAACAACTGCGGTACAACAGGGTAAATCTCTAACTTTTACTGGAGGAGATAAAGATTGTGGATATATAATAGAACAAGGAGTTGATGTTTATCGTTTTTGGGTATCTGCATACAAATCAGTATCTTCTCTTGAATGTGATTATTCATATTCTAATATTTGTGATAATGCAAGGTTGGTAGGAGAAGGTTTAACAATCTTGTATTATACAAAAGATGGTGTTCCAAGAACAATCCCTCGAAAAGTAAAATATAATACTTGGCTATGGAATGAAGAGGAGGAGAGTCTTGAAACATCGGTAGAGGTGGAAGTGATAGGAGAACCATCGTTGGATGATAAATTAGTTATAGAGTCGCCATACGAAACAACATTTATTACCTTGGTTGATGATATGCCAAATGCCTGGGGAGATCCTATAAAGGAGACTCCTACCGATGAAGAATATGCACCAAAAGCAATATTTATGGAGGCTGTTGTTACGCAAATTGAAAGAGAAGCAACAAATGAGATTTATGAAGATGTTGAGGGAGAAGCCTACGGCGGTTCTGCTCCTGTCGAAATGGAGTTTGAAGCATTTGTAAACGAGGAAAACTATTTTTGCTGGCAATTCTTTAAGAGTGCTATTGGTCCAGAAGATGAATCGCCTGTAATATATGCAACCTATCTTGATCAAACACTTAACTACACCTTTAAAGATGCAGGAACTACATACGTCAGACTTCATGCTGAGAATGGAGTGTGTAGTAAAGATATGACATATACAATAGTTGTTAACGATTCTTTCATAGATGCCCCCAATGCATTCTCTCCGGGTGTTTCTCCGGGTGTAAATGATGAGTGGAAAGTTGCATATAAATCTATTGTGGAATTTAAATGTGCAATATTTGATAGATGGGGAGTCAAGATGTTTGATTTCAACGATCCCTCAATAGGGTGGGACGGAAAGTATAAAGGTAAATATGTACCATCTGGAGTATATTACTATGTAATTCAGGCAAAAGGATCTGATAATAAAGACTATAAATTAAAAGGTCACATAAATATATTGAGAGGTAAAGATACGTACGAAGAGTAAGGTTAATTTGTATATAGTTAAATTGATAAATATCTATGTCAAAAGGCAGTGTTGAGGTAATAGGTGCAAGAGTAAATAATCTAAAAAATATAGATGTGACAATTCCGCGAAACAGTTTAACGGTTATAACTGGTTTGAGTGGAAGTGGTAAGTCTTCATTGGCTTTTGATACTATATATGCCGAAGGACAAAGAAGATATATAGAAACATTTTCATCGTATGCTCGAAACTTCTTAGGAGCTTTAGAACGTCCAGATGTAGATAAAATTACAGGCTTATCTCCAGTAATAGCAATAGAGCAAAAAACAACAAATAAGAATCCTCGTTCAACAGTTGGTACTACAACCGAAGTATATGACTTTATGCGACTACTCTTTGCAAGAGCAGGGGAGGCATATTCATATTTATCAGGAGAGAAAATGGTTAAATATGGCGAGGAACAAATAATCTCCTTGGTGCTTGATAAGTATGCAAATAAAAAGATAATGATATTGGCACCTTTGGTGCGTAATAGAAAAGGACACTATAAAGAACTTTTTGAACAAGTAAGAAAAAAGGGATATTTAAATGTTAGAATTGACGGAGAAATACGTGAAATATTACCGGGGTTAAAACTTGATAGATATAAGAATCATAGCATAGAACTTGTTGTAGATAGGCTGAGAGTTGCAGCAACCGATGAGCGAAGATTGAGGGAGAGTTTGCGAAATGCAATGAAACGAGGTGAAGGTCTGATTATGATATTAGATATTGATACTGATGAGGTATGTCATTATAGTAGAATGTTGATGGATCCAAAAACAGGATTGTCTTATTCTGAACCAGCCCCTCACAATTTCTCGTTTAACTCTCCTAATGGAGCCTGCCCCTGTTGTAAAGGCTTAGGATATGTTAACATTATTGACAGAGAAAAGATTATTCCCGATACAAATCTCTCAATACATCAAGGAGGAATAGAGGCTCTTGGAAAGTATAAAAACAGTTTGGTTTTTTGGCAAATTGAGGCTATATGTGAAAAGTATGGTGTTACATTAAAGACACCAATAAAAGATATTCCTGATGAAGCAATGGATGAGATTCTGAATGGCACAACCGAACGTTTGGTAATAAAAGACCATGTATTGGGAGCATCATCTAGTTTCTTTACCCCTTACGAGGGAATAGTAAAATATATTGAAATACAAAACTCATCAGAGGCTTCATCTCAAGCCCAAAAATGGGCAGGACAATATGTTTCAGTTGTTCAATGTGAAGAGTGCAAGGGAATGAGACTAAACAAAGAGGCATTACATTATAGATTTGCAGGAAAAAACATTGCAGAACTGGCAAATATGGATATAAACTCTTTGTATGAATGGTTTGATGAAATAGAACCTCAACTTACTGAAAAACAAAAATCAATATCTAACGAGATTATCAAAGAGATAAAAAACCGTTTGAAGTTTTTGATTGATGTAGGATTGTCGTATCTAAGTTTAAATAGAACCTCTGTCTCACTTTCAGGAGGAGAGAGTCAGCGTATAAGATTGGCAACACAAATAGGAACACGTCTTGTTAATGTTCTCTATATTTTAGATGAACCTAGTATAGGACTTCATCAAAGAGATAATATAAAACTTATTGAATCTCTAAAAAAACTGAGAGATATAGGAAATACTATAATTGTAGTAGAGCATGATAAAGATATGATGCTTGCTGCGGATTATATAATAGATTTAGGACCAGGAGCTGGACGCAAAGGAGGAGAAGTAGTATTTGCAGGAACACCAGAGGAGATGTTGAAATCAAATACCATAACAGCGGGATATTTAAATGGAACACGCAAAATTTCTCCTCAAAAAAAATATAGAGAGGGAAATGGAAAGTATATAAAACTCATAGGAGCAAATGGTAATAATCTAAAAAATGTAGATTTAGAATTGCCGTTAGGAAAGTTTGTATGTATAACAGGAGTATCGGGTAGCGGAAAATCTTCGTTAATAAATTCAACACTCCAGCCAATTATAAGTTCTCAAATGTATCGTTCCTTAAAGAAACCCTTGCCATATACAAAGATTGAAGGAATTGAGTATATTGATAAACTTGTTACAATTGATCAATCTCCTTTAGGACGTACACCACGATCAACTCCAGCTACCTATACAAATGTATTTTCAGATATAAGAAATTTATTTGCTGAACTTCCCGAATCAAAAATTAGGGGATATAAATCAGGTCGTTTTTCATTTAATATATCTGGCGGAAGATGTGAAGCGTGTGGAGGTAATGGGTATAAAAGTATTGAGATGAATTTTCTGCCTGATGTTATGGTATTGTGTGATGTATGTCATGGAAAACGCTATAACAATGAAACCTTAGAGGTTAGATATAAAGGAAAAACCATTGCCGATATATTAGATATGACAATAAATAGAGCGGTAGAGTTTTTTGAGAATGTACCAACTATTTTAAATAAAATAAAAGTTCTTCAAGATGTTGGCTTAGGATATATCAAGTTAGGACAACCTTCAACTACACTATCGGGAGGAGAGAGCCAAAGAGTTAAATTAGCATTTGAATTATCAAAGAAAGACACTGGTAATACCTTGTATCTATTAGATGAACCAACAACAGGCCTTCATTTTGAAGATATAAGAGTTCTTTTGAATGTATTAAATAAACTTGCCGATAAGGGAAATACGATTTTGGTGATTGAACACAATCTTGATATAATAAAATCGGCCGATTATATTATAGATATGGGTCCTGAAGGAGGAGTAGGAGGAGGAGAAATATTGTGTGCAGGAACACCTAAAGATATTTGTGAAACTTACTCAACTTATACTACCAAGTATTTAAAAGAGGAGATTTAACAGACTCTAATATTAAATACTTGGCAAATATCATTACTCTAAAAAGTATTTACTCTTTGTTGGTAAAGTCAATGGCTTCATTTAGAGCATCTTTGAATTTTTCAAAGTCTTCTTTATATAAAAATAGTTTGTGTTTTTCGTATCTTGGAACAACTTCATCCTTTGAAGAAACTCTTTTACTCTCAGTAATTGTGATGTAGTAATCTTCTTTTTTACTCCTTTTTACATCAATGTAGTAAACACGACTTCCAGCTTTAATAATTTTAGAAAACAACATCTCTTTTTCAAAAACTTGCTCATTGACTGTCTTGCTATCCATATTTTTCTGCTTAAAAAATGTTACAATGCAAATATAATATTTAAAATATTTAAAAATCCTACCTTTTTTATCTTTTATTTTATAATTTA
This sequence comes from Bacteroidales bacterium, assembly GCA_017521245.1. Lineage (NCBI taxonomy): Bacteria > Pseudomonadati > Bacteroidota > Bacteroidia > Bacteroidales > Bacteroidales bacterium. The sequence continues at coordinate 1,350 of JAFXDI010000048.1, read as the reverse complement.
ACAAAAATTAAGATTTGAAATCTTATAATGTTCAAAATATCTTATGTTTGATTTCTTCATATAAGAAGAGTGCAAACAATAATTCTATATTTCGTAAAAAATTAGTATCTTTGCGAGAAATCGCGAAGATACACTTCATTCGCTGTGAAAAATATTGAAGTAAACTTCATATTTCTCGCTCGTTTGTTAGTATCTTTGCACAACCTTTAGAGAAAGGCTAATTATAATTAATAAGAGTAAGAGATGACAAATCGTGTATTAATACGCAATAAAATACTTCAAATAGTATTTTCGGCATTTATTGATAGAGATAAAACAATTGCTCAGTCAGAGATGGAGTATGTTCAAAGTATCAAAAAAACATACGACTTGTATATTCTTTTGTTACAGTTAATTGTGAAATTAACAGATGAACAAAATGAGAGGATTGAAAGATTAAGAGGAAGATATATAAATCCTATTGCCGATAAAGATATAGATTGGAGATTATCAAAAAACAGATTGGCAAAGCAATTATCAGAAAATATTCAGATGAATGAATATTTGGAGAAGAATCCTGAGGTAAATGCTGTCCTTAATCCTCGTTTGGTGAAATCATTGCTTGATTCAATATTGTCAAGTGATATTTATGCTGATTATTTAGAGCAAGAAGATTCATACGAAGCAGACAAAAATTTTTGGAAGAAAATTCTTAAAGGTTGGGCAGACGAACCAGAAATTGATGAAGTATTAGAAGGCGAATCTCTCTACTGGAATAATGATATAGATATAATTGTTACATTTGTTTTAAAGACAATTAAATCATTTAAAGAAGATTCAACTGAAGATGCAAAAATTATTGATTCTTTCGATGCCGAAGCAGATTCTGATTTTCCCGGAAAGTTGTTAAGTCATACAATTCTTGATTTTGATGCTAATATAAAGCATATTTCAGGTGCTGCAAAAAACTGGGAAGCAGATAGAATAGCAAATATGGATTTTGTTATAATGTGTATGGCATTAACAGAGGCAAGAATGTTTCCATCAATTCCAGTAAATGTGACATTAAGCGAATATATTGAATTAGCAAAATCGTATAGTTCTGATAAAAGTGCTACATTTATAAATGGAGTCTTAGATGCAATTATAAAAAAACTAAAAAAAGAAGGTAAGATAAATAAAGATTGAAAAACTTTTATTAATTTAGAACATTATAAAATAAGAACATATTAAAATTATAGATTATGAGTACAATTTTGTCAATTTTATTACAAGAGCAAGCACAAGGTGCAGGTTGGGGAAATATTATATTTATTGTAGCATTGGTTGCAATATTCTATTTCTTTATGATACGTCCTCAATCAAAACGTC
>JAFXDI010000047.1 GCA_017521245.1 Bacteroidales bacterium | reverse complement strand
TCGTGATGTATTTGGCGAGGATATAGACCTGAGTCTTCGCATACGCAAAGCAGGTTTTACAACTGTTCTCTTACCCGATGCTTTTGTATATCATAAACGCCGTAATACAATCAAGAGTTTCTGCCGTCAGATGTTGGTGTTTGGTCGCTCGAGGGTAGAGTTGCATCTATTGCACCCGGGCTCAATGAAATTGGTGCATCTCTTGCCAACTGTATTTATGTTGGGCTCAATATTCCTTATAATATCAACACTCTTCTGTAAGTGGGCAATAACTCCATTGCTGGGATATTATTTGGCTCTATTTGTTGAGGCATTGTTTAAGACTCGTTCTGTAAAGGTTTCACTCTTGGCTTTGGTAACGGCAACCATACAGTTGTGGGGCTACTCAATAGGATTTTTACGCTCCTATATTAAAGAGGTAATTTTTAAAATCCGCCCAGATAAGGATAAGGAGATGAAGCGTCTAAAATTCAAATAATAAGGTTGATGCTAATAGAGATTTGAACGAATAAGTTGTAAAAAATTTGTTTTACAAGATTTTATTGCTTATCTTCGCAAAAGATTTCGAGGGAAGATAATAGGAGGGTTCCAGTATCTGTAAGATACGGGGATTCTTTTTTATATGTTTTTTAAAATTAATAAAAAAAATAAAGTTATGGCAGTAGTTTATTTAACCGATGAGGGTTATCATAAAATGATGGATGAGATCAACTATTTAGAGAGTGTTGAGCGTCCAAGAATTTCGGCACAGATAGCAGAGGCTCGTGATAAAGGCGACCTTTCAGAGAATGCTGAGTACGATGCAGCAAAAGAGGCTCAAGGTCTTTTAGAGATGAAAATTGCACAATTAAAGAGTCAAGTTGCTAATGCTCGTATCATTAGCGATGCAAACCTAAATACTCACACCGTTCAAATGCTTAATAAGGTAAAAATCAAAAATTGCCAAAACGGAGCAGTTATGCAATATATGTTGGTTGCTGATAGCGAGGCAAACTTGGCAGAGCGTAAAATCTCTGTATCAACACCTATTGCTCAAGGTTTGTTAGGACACCATGTAGGCGATGTTGTTGAGGTAAAAGTTCCTGCGGGATTAATGAAGTTTGAGATTGTTGAGATTTTAATCTAATACTACTATGGCAACAATATTCACACGCATAGTTAAGGGCGAGATACCCTGTTATAAAGTAGCGGAGAGTGAAAAGTTCTTTGCGTTCCTTGATATAAACCCATTAGCAAAAGGGCACACTTTGGTTATACCCAAAGAGGAGGGAGATTATATATTTGACATTGAAGATGACAACTATGCAGAGTATATGTTATTTGTAAAGCGAGTTGCTCTTGCTCTTAAAAAAGCAGTGCCTTGCAAAAGAGTAGGTGTTGCAGTGTTGGGAATGGAAGTTCCTCATACTCATGTTCACCTTGTTCCTATGAATAGCGAAGGTGATATGTCGTTTACAAAGGAGAAGATGAAATTCTCTCCTGAAGAAATGGCAGAGGTTGCTACCGCAATTGCTACTAATATGTAGTAATTAGGTAGTTGTTAGAATACAAATAAAGACCGCTGATTCAGCGGTCTTTATTTGTATTAATTGTGATTTTGTCTTGTTCTTAACTGTACTTTCATTTTCTTTTTCCGCAAAAGAAAACGAAACAAAAGAAAGCTCGTCGCTGGTGAGAAAACTTCCTCACGGTTGACGTCTTAACTCGGGGCTGCGGAACTCGCTTTGCTCAAACAGTCCTCGCCTTATTCCTCGTTTGCGACTACCTTACCGTCGTTTTCTCAATGCGACCTTTTTTATATTTTCTAATTGGTAAATTTGCCAATTAGAAAATATTTTATACTTTTGCATCAAATATTAATTTTTCGTGGGGTCTCCACATTAAAAACTGTAGAAAAATTATGCAAAGTAACATTAAAAAATTTATGGCTATCGAGACAAGGTCTCGAGCCAAAATCCTCAACAGGCATTATGTTGAGGTACAGACGCCTGATGGCGAAATATTTCAAATTATTTCTGATATTGCTAAGTATTATAGTGATGAGTACAAGGCATATGTTCTTCATTTGATCGAGTTTATTTTTGATCGTAATTTCTCTGATGATAAGGAGCAGATGATAATGCGTATTAGTAGAGATTTTCGTATTAATGCAGTTCCTTCATTAGGTATGGATTCAGGAAATAGACAAAGTGAACGAGTACGTATAGGTTGTCGTATTAGGGAACTTAGAGAGTCTAAAAATATGGAAGCACGAGACCTTGCTGTCCTTGCAGGAATTGATGCTGCAAATCTTTCTCGTATAGAGCAAGGTAAGTATTCAACTGGTGTTGATATACTCTCTCGTATTTGTGTTATATTGGATGCTCATCTTGATTTAGTTCCAAACTCTTAAATTAGAAAGTAATATGGATAATAATAAATTACTTGAGGAATTCGATTGTGAGAAACAATGTGAATACAAGGGACGCATATATAAAGTTAGAGATAATGGAGCGATTTGTCGTCTTCAAAAAGGAGGATGCCGTATAAGTAAATGGGATAATGTTTGGACATTTGGTAAAAAAAATCCTAATGGTTATATGATTCATGCTAATAATGTTCGTGTCCATCAAGTGGTTTGTACTGCATTTCATGGACCAGAGCCATACCCTCATATGGTAGTAGATCATAAAGATACAAATAGTTGTAATAACAGACCAGAGAATCTACGTTGGTTAACAAGATTGGAGAATGCTTTAAATAATCAAATTACTTGCAAGAAGATTATCTATTTATGTGGAAGTATAGAAGCATTTCTTGAGAATCCTGCAATTCTTAGAGAGAAGTCACTCCCAAAGAACGTAGAATGGATGAGAACTGTTACAAAAGAAGAAGCTGCTATTTGTAAGAAAAATATGGACTGGTGGTCACTTCAAGATTCTAAACCAAGTACTGGAAAAGGTTTTGGAGATTATGTGTTTTCTACAGACATTACGAAAGAAGCAATTAAATGGAATGGAACATTTTTATATCATAATAACGAAGATAGAGATAAAGAGGAGGTGTATAGTGCAGAATATAAGAATGTAAAAGAAACACTCAATATTATAGATTCTCTTACTCCGAGAGCTAAACAACAAGATTGGGTAACTCCTGCAGAATTCCCACAATGCCCTCAGGAGATAACATCTACTCCGTTACAAGATTATTTAAAAAGACTCAAAGAAGGGGTTGTATATAGTAAAAATAAATATGCAATTTCATATGTATTAGATGCTGCAATGTCCGAAGATGAAACACATCTATCCGTTATTGTAAAAACTGATGGAATAAAACCTTATGCATTATCAGAAGTAATCTATGAAGATGGAATATTTATACACAAATCGAAAGGGACATTCTTTGAAGAAGTTGGTGCAATAAAATATTTTACCAAATCTCTTGGTAGAGAATGGAGAGGTGGTGATGTATTAGATGATAATTGTTAACTTTATTATTAAAAATATTTAAGGAACTTACTGAAACTACAAAATAAATAGAATCCCCAAAGTTTGGAAAAACTTTGGGGATTTCTTTAAAATCTTTGGAGATTTTATTTATCTTCTCTTTTTAATTTTACGGCAGAACCGTATGCTGTAAGCATAAACATTGATTTGCCTTTTCCTGAGATTTCGTTAAAATCGAAAATAGTCCCTAGTATGGCATCTGCATTTAATGCATTGGCCTTCTCTTCTAACTCAATAAGGGCGCTTTCGTAAATTTCATCTAATCTATTTTGATATGAACCGGAATAACCTCCTATAACATCAGTCCATGATGCAAACCAGTCTGCTATAAAATTAGCACCAATAACAATATTTGCATTTACAAGACCTAAATATTGCGATACTTTATACCCTTGTATTTCATTAGTTGTTACAATCTTTAATCTTGTTTTTGTTTTGTTCAAAGGATTAGTATTCTTAGAAATATCCTTACTGGGTATATATTTTAATATTTCGTTGTATTCCTCATCGGTAACATCAATTGGAGCAGGGAAAACATTTTTCTTATAAAACATCTTCTTTTGAGGATCTATGAATTTATGCTCCTCATCTTTTGTTGCGGAGTATTCAACTATTTCAATAGTTTTAGTTTCATCTACAAGACCAAGTGATATTAAAAGAATATCTCTCTCTTTCTTCTCTTCAATTTGTTGTTGCTCCTTTGCTTTTCTGATGAACTCTTCTACTTTTGGATTCATATAATTATATCAATAGAGTATTTATATATCTATTTACATTAATTTCTCGTTAATAACAACTCTCTAACCTTTTTTGCAATATCGGTGTTGTCAATTATTGCACCAAATTCATCGGCTCCTGTGCCGTAGAACAGGGCAGGGGTCATTGTTGCGGTGTGGCTTGTACTGCCAAAGTTATATTCTACTCCGCTTTCGCCTAGTGTGAAGTCGGTTTTGCACGAGGGGATTGACATACCTCCTGTATCGTGGTCGGCACAAACAATAACAAGTGTTCCGGGGTGAGAGTCGGCATAATCAAAGGCTACTCCTACAACTTTGTCAAAGTCTTTCATCTCGCCATATATACCTTTGGGGTTGTTGGCGTGTGACTCAAAATCAATTTGTGAGCCTTCAACCATCATAAAGAATCCTTTGCCACTCTTCTTAGAATTGGTAGTTAATATATCTAATGCCTTTTGTGTTGCTTGTGGCAACATATCTCCTCTTCCGTTAACTATACTTGGTAAATGTTCATCGGCAAATAGTCCAATAACTTTGCCCTCTGTTATGCCATCGGCTTGTTGTAAAGAGTCAATTACCAAGTATCCACTCTCTTTAAATTTGTTCATAAGGTTTATACTATCTCCTCTGTTTGTAAAAGCGGTAAGTCCTCCTCCAAATATTATGTCAATTCCGGAATTTGGTAACCATTCTGCAATGTTTTCTCTCTCGTTACGGTGCTTTGCATGTGCGTAGAATGAGGCAGGAGTTGCGTGGGTAATATCGCAACTTACAACTATCGCACTCGGCATACCAAGAGCCTCTGCAAATGCAAGGTTTGAGATAAGAGTATCTCCTTCGGCTGTTAATCCTATAACACTATTGTCAGTTTTCTCGCCACACGCCAATGCTGTTCCTGCTGCTGCGGAGTCGGTTACTCTGTTGTTGTGAGAGTATGTTGTTACAAATGAGGCACGTTTGGCTCGTTCAAAGTTGGTGGGAGCGTATTGCTCTTCGAGCATAAGCGAGGGGATATGAGTGGGTCCCATTCCGTCACCTATAAGCATTATTATATTTTTTACTTTCGGTGTTTCTTCTGCCTTATTACAACTGTTAAGTGTAAATACGAAAAAGGCTATTGTCACTGACAATAGCATACTAAATATTTTGCTCCTTTTCATAGTCTATATCTTTTCAATAAGAACAACCGCATGAGCAGCAATACCCTCTTCTTTGCCAACAAAACCAAGCTTTTCGGTGGTAGTGGCTTTTATTGATACCTCATCCTCTTCAATCTCCAGAATAGGAGCAAGAGTATTAATCATTGCAGGGATATGGGGGTTTATTTTAGGACGTTCTGCACATATAGTAATATCGATGTTGCCTATCTTATACCCCTTCTCTTTTACTATTTCAACAACATCTTTAAGTAAAAGTTTACTGTCTATATTCTTATATTTATTGTCGCTTGGTGGAAAGTGATAACCTATATCTCGCATAGCGGCAGCACCTAATATGGCATCGCATAGGGCGTGTATTGCTACATCGGCATCGGAGTGTCCGTCAAGACCAAGAGTGTGCTCAATCTTTACCCCTCCTAACCATAGTTCTCTGCCCTCTACAAGACGGTGAACATCGTATCCTAAACCAACTCTGATTTTCATATTGCCTGCAACTATCTTCTACCGCGTTTGCTACCAACAAGGTCTTTCAATCCTGCCATATCAAATCCGAGTGTAAAACGTAATGTCTGGTCTAACGGACTGCTTTGTGCTGTTGCCAAAACGTATGCTGCATCAAGTGTGAATACACTCAACGAGAATCCTGCTCCAAATGTAACATATTGGCGGTTACCTTTATATTTGTTTTCGTAGTAGTAACCTACACGAGCAAAGAATTGTTGGTTGTATGAGTACTCAAGACCTGTTGAGATTTGTATCTCCTGCAACTCCTCTTTAAATCCTCCTGGTGCATCGGCAAACGATTTGAATATACCTTTGAATGATGACATATTGTTGAAATCTTCAGAAGCCTCTTGATATGCAATTGGATCGGGATTACCTTCGGCATCCAAATAGTCTGCTTGGCGAGGAGCGGTGGGAACCATAAGTTTATTTAAATCTAAGTTGAGGGCCAATGTGTGATAATCGGCAACAGGAAATTTGAATGTTGTTCCCAAACGTAGGTTGGCAGGAAGGAATGCGTTATTTGCTCCGCCATCGTACGATACTTTTGTTCCTATATTAGAGATATTGAATCCCCATGACCATTGACACTCACTGCGTCCAACAATTGGATAGAATGTTTGGTATCCAGCAATGTCGGCGGCAAATGCGGCTGCACCTTTTACATCGCTACTTCCGTCAGTTGAATATCCAAGATCAGAGTATATAAAACGCAATGCAACTGCCATTGAAAAGTTGTTTGTAAGTTTGCGAGAGTAGGCAAGGTCTAATGCCATTTCGTATGGATTTACCGAACTCAATACGTTTCCTCCGTCATCAGTTGTTTGAATAGAACCGAGTGAGAAGTAACGCAAAGTGGCACTTAATGCTTGAGGATCGTTTCCATAACGACCAAACTTCCAATAGCCAGCCACGTATGCAAGGTTAATGTCGTTTACCAATTTTCTCAACCATGGGGTGTATGAAACTGCCAATCCTCCTCTGCTTTCGGTAAAGGCGTATTTTGCAGGATTCCAGAACTGAGAGTTTACATCGGGGTCAGTTGCAACTCCAAGGTCTCCCAAACCACCACCACGTGCGTCGGGTGCAATGTTAAGTGAAGTAACTCCTGTGGTAACCGGGTTGAATTGGTTCTTTATATTTTGAGCATATACTTCACTATATGCCATCGATAAAATCAGGGAGATTATTATAATTCTGTATTTCATATCAAACTAATGTTATATTTGTCAATATATTAAACTCAAAAACTTCGGTTTTATTGCCCTAATACTGCAATTTTTTTAGCATCTGTTGCAGCCTTTCCGCTTTCGGTTGATATATATGCTTTATAGATATATACTCCGGGAGGCACTCTCTTGCCCGATGCGTCAGTTAAATCCCATATCACAGGCTCGGTTTTCCACATATCCGATTTACCTTCGCTCTCGTTTCTCCACAACTCGTTGCCCCAAAGGTCATATACGGCTATTGTTACCTTCATAACCATATTAGGACGGTCGTGATTTAGATAGAACTTGGCCTCATCCCTAACAGGATTTTTTGTAGTGTATAGTTGATAGATATTGGGTTTCAATCCTTTCTCAACAACAAACATTGTACTCTTCTCCGATGAGTTACCCTCTGTGTCCCATACTTTAAAAGTAAGGGTATGTTCTCCTTCTGGTAACTCGGGTATCTGATACATTATTGTACCTCTGCCAAAGTCTCCCGAAGCAGGAGTAAAGTAGTTGTTTATGATATACTCTGTATTTGGGTTGTTATCAATCTTTATTGTAAGGTCGTGCCCTAATCCTATGCCCGATACATTAATACCCGACTTGTCATATACCTGAGCAATAAATACTGGGGTTTCATTTACTGTTGCCCCATACGAATAGTCCGATGAGTTTAGATAGAAGTATTCTATTGTTGGTCCAATCTCATCAGCTTCAACTTCGTTGTCGTATCCATTTACAATAAAGTCTTTACTTGTTCCTTGTGCCTCAACTTTTTGTATCTCATCGTAGGCATAAAGGTTCATTAGAGCAGGCTCGTTTGAGTAGTTTAACTCCTTAGGAAGTTTGAAGGTAAACTCAAACTCTCCGTTTTTTACCAAATCTTTGCCCTCGTAAAGTTTGCTGTCTCTGACTTTAAATGTATATGGTTCTCCTCCCTCATCCTCACCGTGAGTGGTTATTGAACGTTCAGAGTCATATAGGCGTTGTTGAATGTATCCGTTGAATGTTTCATCTTTCTCTCCCGATGGAGTTAAAATTATTCCTTTAAAGGTTGCTTGTGAGCGAGCCTTTAAAACTATGTTGCTTGAAGTGCTACCTATGGCAACTCCATTTATTTCGGTAATCTTAATTTTGTATTCGGGGAATGCAAGTTTTAAAGTAGGATCGGCGAGAAGAATAAAGTTGAGTTTATTAAGGTCTTGACCGTAATGTTCAGTTACTGAGCATTTAGCCATTCTTATTACGTCGCCTATGCGATAGCGGTGACCATCTGTGTCGCGAGAGAACATATGAGAAATCAACTCTTTGTTGAATGTCTCGTTTTTGTCCATATAAACCACTCGGGTAGTTGATATTAAACCAACTCCGCCACCTTTGCTATTTAGGAACATCTCCTCTCCTGCCGAAGTTGTGGGTGCATCAAATCTACTGAAATCGCAAGTGGCTGTTATAAAGAATGGGAGTTTGTCGAGATATAGTTTCTTTATGTCTTGTATGGTTAGTATCTTCTCTTTTGTCCATCCAGTGGCACTTCCGTGTCCAATGTAGTTAACAATCAACTGACCATTTTCAAAGTAGTTCAACATATCGGCTTTGGCATCGGGGTATGTGCCACCACTTGATCCTCCCACTTTGTTGTAGGCATCAATATATACTTTGTTTTCAAAGAACTCGGGATTGTTTTTTTGAATAATCTCAACTAAATCATCAGCCAACTCCATGTGTCCCGAGTGATTACCATTATCGGCTACAAAGCAGAGGTTGTTTTTCCAAATTCCATAGTTGGAGTTATTTGTATAGTTGATAACCTTATCAACTGCAATTTTAGCCTCAGCAGTTGTTCTGACAGGGAAACGCCCCACACCAATGACGGGTTTGTCTGCAAGTAGATTATTGCCGTCGCTATCTTTCAAGAAGGAGAAGTAATCATCTGTAACATACGAACTTCTCTCGTCAATACTGCTTACCGATTGAAATGTAAGCAAGAAAGGGTATTTATATCCTTGCCACTCTGAGGTTATATGACGGTTGTCGCACGAACCATCTCCAAATAGTAGCAGGTAACGAGGGTATAGAGTCTCATCTCCTGCACACTCTGCTCTGTCATAGAACATCTTCATAAACCTTCGGTATGCAGTGGCATCGGGTTTGCCTGATGCAAACTCGTTGTATATTAGTTCAGGACGTACTATCATAGAGGATAGTTGGTCGTGGTCGCGATGAAACTCTGCTAATCTTTTCGCCTCTTGGTAAAATTGTTGGGGAGCAATAATAACCAAATCAGCCCTTTCCAATCCATGCAGATTTTGGTTTGCAACCTCTTCTACAAAGGTTGGTTCGTTGTATGTTTTATTTGTGTCAAATGCTATATACTCTCTTAATCCTACGGCTTCTGGTGTAAAATCAAGTGTGTTATTTGATTTGGTTGCTAACACTCTTTTTGGATTGTGAGCCTCTGTTATATCCCATATTTGTACCGAAGAACTATTGCCAACGTTAAGTTTGTATCTTACATAACTGTATTGTGCTTCAAATGAACGAAACTTAACAACTCCATTATATAGTTTAAGTTGACGTTCCATTTGCAAACGGATAAAATCTAATCGTGCAACCTTTACATCCTCTCCAGAAAATTGCAAAGTAATAGTCTCTGTGCCAGTTGGGGTGAAGGTTTTATTTAAAGAGGTGAGTTTTGCAGCGGTGTAGTACCAGTCGTCAGAACCTGTGAATGCTTTAATATTCTTCTCTCCGTTAGTTAGGGCTTTGCCATTGTGTTTTATTGAAAGAGTTCCGTTTGATTGCATCTTGGCGATGAAATCAATACGCATGTCAATATCACCAACAACACCTGTTGTGTTGAACTTGAAACTCTGTATTGTCTTGTATAAAAAATCTTCGCCATAAAGATTACGCCCCATATTGCCAACATTACACAACTCGCTTTCGTATAGAGCGTAGTCGTTGAAGGTGGTAATATCTTTTGTTATTTTACTCAGATTGTCGGGTAACTCTTTCATCTTAATATTTGGTTCTTCACTTTGAGTGATGAAGTAATATGATGATGCTGAGTAGGGATTTTGTGTTTGAACAAAAGTTGTTCCTGTGAGAGACCATTTAATAGTTCCCTCTCCGTAGAACAAGATTCTGTTTTTATCTCTTAGAACAGGAACTTCGGGGAGGTCATCGATATATGGCTCTGAAAATTTTTCGGGCAACATATTACCTCCGTAACCATAAACTTTTACCTTTTCTGGTGTGAATCCTAATTCTTGAAGTGTGGTGTATGAGATTTGATAAATGCCACTCTCTGCAACCTCAATTTTAACCCATCTGCCCGATGCAAGTTTAGATTTTGTTGCGTACCGGTCGCATAACGATGATGATGCGGCATATATTGGCAGCGTTATCATTAACGCTACAACAATTACAATATGTTTAAGAAGTTCTAATCTCATTTATATATAAAGGTGTATGTTTATCACTCATATTATCGTACGTGGAAATTGAGTAATTTTTCATCACCTATGAAACCTTCTAACCTATCGCCTATCTTAACTCCTCCAACACCGGCAGGAGTTCCTGTGTAGATTAAATCGCCCTTTTTGAGAGTGTAAAATTTGCTGACGTATGCAACAATGTCATCAATAGAGAATATCATATCTCTTGAGTTACCACGTTGCACCTCATTGCCGTTTATGGTAAGGTAAAACTCCTTCTCTCCAAGTTTCTCTCCATTGGTAGGGATAAAATCTCCAACTACTGCCGAGCCGTCAAAACCTTTGCTGATATCCCAAGGGTTACCATTGGCACGAGCCTTTGCTTGATAATCTCTTGCAGTAAAATCAATGCCTATGGTATATGAGTTGTAATAGCGGTATGCAAACTTTGATTGAATGTTTTTACCAAGTCTGTCGATACGTACTACAATCTCTGCCTCGTACTCAATCTGAGACGACCAGTCGGGGTAGAAAAAGGGCTTGCCATCTTTTAAAATAGCCGATTCAGGTTTGAGAAAGATCACAGGTTCGTTTAATACTAACGTATTATCCATCTCTTTATTGTGAGAGTTGTAATTCCAACCAACAGCAAATATCTTCATTTTATATTTTTTTATCTATTTTTCGTTCAAACGATTAAACATTACAGCCAAATGAGCATATAGCGAAGTCTCTTGAACAACAACGCTCTCATCAACTTTTATTTTGTAAGGGGTAAAGTTCCATATAGCACCAATGCCTCCCGAAACCATAATATCGGCACTCTCTTGAGCTTTGTCAACTGGAACTGTGATGATGCCTATAACCATCTGTTCCTTTTTTTGAATCTCTTCAAATTCGCTGATGTTATAAATCTTAATGCCATTAATCTCTTTCCCAACAATGTCACTTCGCACATCAAATCCTGCGACAAGTTTAAGCCCGTATTGCTCCAGTCCGCTATCGTGCATTAATGCTCCACCTAAACTGCCAACTCCAAATATACATGCTTTGTGGCATTTGGTGAAACCTAAAAAGTCTTCCAATACCTCAACAAGAGAGACAACTTCGTATCCAACGCGAGTTTTGCCGGATATCTCTAACATTGATAAATCTTTTGCTACTTGCGAAGCATCAACATTTGTAGCCGCTGCAATTTGTGTTGAAGATACAAATTCAACACTGTTCTCCATAAGCAACTTAACGTGTGCCAAGTACCAAGGTAGTCGGCGAAGTGAGGGCTCGGGTAGTATCATTAATTTTAGGTTATTAAAAGTTTTTCTCTATAAATCATTTGCCAAAATTACAAAAAAAATATAGAACAGAATTTATATAAATAGTCAAAAATCATTAATTCCGAGAGTAATAGATTTTTTGTGTAATACAAAATTATGATTGCTATTGAAAGATTCTTTCAAAAAATGGATTTTATTTGCAAAAACAATAATAGTTGTTGCGACATTGATATAAATTTAGCAGTATTAACTGTTGTCAAATTGCTCCGAGAAACTTCCACAATAAAAGAGCATACCCACGACAATGGATAATATCGCCTATGCTATGCGTGGGTTGTGTTATTCTGTGGGTAAGTATGTGGAAGTAAAAATAAAATTTAGGGTTGCTGATGGAATGCTGGAGATAGATTCTTACAATGGAGAAGTTAAGATATTTACTATTTCAGGACAATTGATAAAGAGTATGGTAGTAAATGAGTCAACTAATATTTATTTACCAAAAGGAACTTATATAATTGTTTCGGATAATGCTCGGAGTAAGGTTGTAATCTAAATTTGAATATAACTTTTTTACTGCCTTGACTTTTGTTGAGGCAGTTTTTTTATATATGTTTATATCTGTTGTGTATTATTTTGTATCTTTGAGGTAACCCTCTAAGATTTTTTGCATTCACTGTGAAAAACAATCAAACAAGTTTGATGTTTCTCGCTCGTTTGTAACTATCTTTGTATTCAGATAAATTTTATGATTATGAGTACTCCTAACGATTGGAAAGAGTTGCTTGGTAAAGCATACTCAATTTCAACTGAAGATATTGAACGTGAAGTTAAGCAAGAGAAAGAGGTTGCAAACAAGGCAAAGATGAAGTTGCGTGTGGCAATTGATAAGAAGAACCGCTCCGGAAAAACAGTTACCATTGTGACTGGCTTTGATGGTGATGAGCAGTGTGCAAATGCTCTTGCAAAAGTGATTAAAACAAAACTTGGCACAGGTGGCTCAGTGAAGGATTGCGAAATTGTTTTGCAAGGTGATTTGCGTGATAAGGTTTTGCCTATTCTGATTAATGAGGGGTATTCATCTTCAAAAAAAGTTTAAAAGGTTATGGATAAAGAAAAACCAAGATTAAAAACCGAGCCTCCTTTGGTTGTATATAAAGCATCGGCGGGAAGTGGTAAAACTTTTACCCTTACGCTATACTATTTATGGTTGCTCTTTTCTAAAAGTCAGTTTGATACTTTTGACTCGGAGCGAAACAAAACGTATAGACATATTCTTGCTGTAACCTTTACTAATAAGGCTACCGGTGAGATGAAGGCTCGTATAATAAAATCGCTGTACAATCTTGCCACAGGAAGCGATGATAGAAATTCAAAAATATATAGAGAAGAGTTAATCGGGTCGGGGTGTGTTAAAGATGGAGAGGAGTTGCAAAAGCGTTCAATGGAGATATTATATACACTCCTTCATGATTACACAAACTTTAATGTTTCAACCATTGATACCTTCTTTCAAAAGACTATGCGTGCCTTTGTGAGAGATATTGGTATGCAAGGAGGATATAATGTTGAACTCAATTCTGAGGAGGTGGCAAATGAGGCAATAGATAGAATGTATCTTTCTCTCTCTGATGATGCGGATGATGATACTTTAAAAAAATGGCTTTTAGATTTTGATATCTCACAAATAGAGGATAATGGAAAGTGGAATTCTGCCGAGTGGAAAATAAGGGTTTTATCGAAGGAGCTCTTTAAGGAGGCATATAAACGTTGGAGAGATAGTTTGCCGCCCGATAAATTACCAACTAAAGATGATGTAGCAGCCTTTAATAAGTATGTGACCGAAAAAAGTCGTACGCTTCAAAATAAGTGGAAAAATATAGTTAAAGAAGGACATGAAATTTTAAAAGATTTATATAAGTGTTTAGATGAACTTGCTGGTAAGAATAGCTCTCCGTTAAGGTATTTTATAACTCCCAGTGAAAATATTAAGAGCCCAAATAACACTTTGTTACTTAGCGATAGATCAAAATGGGAACATAATAAAAATAATGTTTCTGATAAAACAAAGGATACTCTTGATAAATTTGACAGTTCTGGATGTATGGATGCTCTAAGGGATTTTTTCAGGAACGATTATCCTGAATATTGTTTATATGAAACTCTAAGACGTAACCTATACTCATTTGGAATTTTGAGTGATGTTGATATTCATATAAGAGATATAATAAAAGAGAGAAACATTATGCTCTTGTCTGATACAACAGATTTGTTGAATAAGGTTATAAAAGGGACCGATACACCTTTCATATACGAGAAAGTGGGGGTAAATATTCACCACTATATGATAGATGAATTTCAGGATACTTCTCATGCTCAATGGGAGAATTTTTTGCCTCTTTTAAAAGAGAGTATATCAAAGGGTGGACATAACCTTATTGTGGGTGATGTTAAACAGAGTATATATAGATGGAGAAATTCCGATTGGACAATGCTTAATGGCTTGCCCGCAAGCGAAGAGTCTTTTGTGCAAAATAAGGCATTAGAAGAGTCGATGGATGTGAATTGGAGAAGTGCTCCCCATATTATAAAATTTAATAATAATTTCTTCACCCACGCCGTAAAGGTATTGGTTGATGCAAAAAAAGATGAACATTCTTATATTGATAAAACGGGAGAAGAGAGATATCCGTTAAGAGATAAAATTATAACAGCATACCAAGATTGTAAGCAGAAGATAAATACGGCTAAAGAACCAGATACCGGTTATGTAAAAGTTGAGTTTATTCCCCATGCAAATGATTATGCGGAGCAGGTGTTACCTAAACTATATGCCGATATTCAATCAATGTTGAAGAGTGGATATAGTGCCGATAAAATAGCAATCCTTACTCGAACTAACGATGATGCGATAGTAACGGCTCAATATCTTATGTCGGCACAAAAGGATGAAGATGAGAAATTTTATGTTATATCCAATGAGGCGTTAATGATAAAAAACTCTTCATCTGTTAAGTCGATAATTGCTATTCTGCGATATATTAATTCATCAAAAGAGCCGATTAATAGACTGATGATGAATTATGAATATGCTTCTTCTCTCTCGACTTCGGGTTCAACCATAATAGAACAGGCTATTAAATTATTAACAGAAGAGTCGCTTGAATATGATGAGAAGATAGCTGTTTTATCAACCAAGTCGCTGTTTGAAATGTGTGAGGGTATAATTGATTTATTGAAGATTAAAGATGATGAAGAACAATTGCCTTATATTCAAGCTTTTCAAGATGTGATATTGTCATATGTGGGTCAAAAGGATAACGCTCTCTTAGAGTTTTTAAATTGGTGGGATTTGCATAGTGATGATTTTTGCATATCAACTCCCGAAACAAAAAATGCTGTACGAATAATTACAATTCATAAGTCTAAGGGATTAGAGTATCCTACAATATTTATTCCTTTCTGTAATTGGCAAATTGAGAATGGTGCGAGTATATTGTGGAGAAAATATATAACAGATGATGAGAATGAGTGGATGTTTCCTCTCTCGGTCTCAAAGAAAATGTTAAACTCTCCTTTTATTGAAGATTATTTAGAAGAGAAGTCGCTTGCTATTATTGATAACCTGAATATCGGTTATGTTGCCTTTACTCGAGCTGAGGATAATCTAATAGTGTATGCTCCAAAACCATCAAATAAAGGAATGTTGTCATTTAACTCTTTAATGTATACAACCATAGAGGCTATGTCTAAGGAGCAAGATAATGTTTCGTTTGATGGATATGTATATGAGTATGGTAAGATGTATATTCCTCAAGATACCAAAGAGAGTAACTCTCAAAATCCGGTTAAGGAGATTTCGCGATATGAGGTTGATCCAATAGAGTCTAAATTGCGACTTAAATTAAAGGGAGAGGCATATTTTGATAATCACTCAAATTTATCGATTGGAAAAGTAAAACACAAAATGATGAGTGAGGTTATTGTTAAAGAGGATGTTGAGCGAGTTGCAAAGAAATATGAGCGAATGGGTGTTCTCTCCTCAGCGGAGAAGGATGAATTTATTAATGAGATATTGTCACAAATAGATGTAAATCCTCAAATTGCTGAGTGGTTTGAGAAGGGAAACTATGTTTTAAATGAAACCGCAGTGTTAAATCCATCTTCTGACGGTAAACTAAATTATCGCCCCGACAGACTTATTATTAAGGGTGATAAAGTTGTTATTGTGGATTATAAGTTTGGTAAAGAGTCAAGTTCTTATATAAAACAAATGAAGGACTATATTCGTATTCTCAAAGAGATGGGTAACTTTGATGTGTCGGGTTATATTTGGTATGTAACCGAAAAAAGAGTTGTTTAAAAGGCAGTGTAATAATATGATACAAAAAAGGATAGAGTAGCTCTATCCTTTTTTTTGTAACTGACAACTACCCCGTAGGGGCAACGGAGTTGACAACTAACAACAGGCTTAAAGCATATTTTTGTCAAGGAAACTATAATATTCCTCTCCTGCAACAATGATATGGTCGAGTAGTTGGATGTCTAAAATTTGCCCCGCCTCTTTTATCTTTTTTGTAAGTTTTATATCGGCATCGCTTGGGTAGGGAGTTCCTGAAGGGTGGTTGTGGCATGCTATTATCCCTTGGGCAAGTCGGTTGATGCCACTTCGCATTATCAGTTTAATGTCAACTAATGTGGCTTTTGTTGAGCCTTGGCTTATACGTACACAATCTATAATACGACCACCATTATTTAATAAGATAACCCAGAATTCCTCTTGGTGTAAATCAATAAGGCGAGGGTAGATGTAATTAAAGGCATCTCGGCTTGATGATATAGTTGTAGCACGAGTCATCTCTTCGCTCTTACGGCGTCTGCCTAACTCTATGGCTGCAAGAATAGTAATTGCTTTTGCTTCGCCAATGCCATCAAATTCGCCGATAAGATCTTCAACACTTCTCTTGCCAAGAAGCGAAAGTTTTCCATCAACACTATTCAAAATTCTTTGTGATAGTTCAACTGCACTCTCGTTTCTGTTACCTGAGCCTATTAGAATCGCAATTAACTCGGCATCCGTTAATGTGCGGATGCCATGTAACATCATCTTTTCGCGAGGACGATCTTCTAATGCCCAGTCAGTTATAGCAAGTTTACTTTTCATCATCTGTTGTATTTTCGCTATACCACTTTGAATACATCAGATAGTTTTTGGCTATCTTTTGGTTTATCTCTTTCGATTGTTCAACATCAACCATCTTTATGAATTTTGCAGGTGCTCCACCCCAAAGTTCGCCGGGTTTGATTACTGTTTTGCTTAGCACCACTGAGCCTGCTGCAACAATAGCTCCCTCGCCAACTACGGCGTGGTCGAGAACAACAGCCCCCATGCCAATTAAAGCTCCGTCGCAAATGTCGGCGCCATGAATGGTTACGTTGTGTCCTATTGAAACATCGTTGCCAATGTGTATAGTAGATTTTTCGTATAGTGTGTGTAATACCGAGCCATCTTGTATGTTTACTCTATTGCCAACTCTTATTGAGTTTACGTCACCTCGTAGTACGGTGTTAAACCAAATGCTGCACTCATCGCCAATAATCACATCTCCAACAATAGTGGCGTTCTCTGAAAGGTAACAATCTTTACCTATTTGAGGAGTAAACCCTCTAACCTCTTTTATTAATGCCATATCTTATCGCTTTAATTATTTAATTGGAGAACATCTCTCTTTTAACCATTCGCATTGTTGGCTACCCAATAGTGGAGATAGTGTGCTATAAACTCTTGTGTGATAGCTGTTTAACCACTCAATCTCGTTCTCGGTCATTAAACTTACTTCTATTGCACGAGTATCTATGGGGCATAGAGTCATAGTTTCAAACTCATAGAACTTACCAAACTCGGTGTTGCATTTCTCTACGGTGAGAATAATATTCTCAGTTCTTATCCCAAATCTGTCGCTAAGATAAACACCGGGTTCATTTGAGGTCATCATTCCGGGTAGTAGTGGAGTGGGATTCTCCTCAAGGCGAATGTTTTGAGGTCCTTCGTGGACATTTAAGAAGTGTCCTATTCCATGCCCTGTGCCATGATTGTATGTATAACCCTCTTTCCATAAAGCAATACGGGCAAAAGCGTCAATTTGAGCACCTCGTGTTCCGTGAGGGAATTGAGCCTGAGCAACAGCAATGTGCCCTTTTAGAACAAGAGTAAAACATTTCTTCTCTTCTTCGGTTAGTTCCCCTAAGGGTATTGTGCGAGTAATATCGGTTGTGCCATCAAGATATTGACCGCCACTATCAACCAAAACAAAACCTTTGGGTTGAAGTTTTGCATCGCTCTCCTCTGTGGCACGATAGTGAACAATTGCTCCATGTCCAGCATAACCAGCAATAGTCCCAAAACTCTCTCCCATAAACAGGGGTTGCTCTGCTCTGAAACTGCGAAGTTTATCGGCAATTGAGATTTCGCTCATCTCAATCTTTCCAATGTTTGTATCTAACCAGTAAAGAAAGTTTACCATAGCAACTCCATCGCGAGTAAGAGCATTACGGGTACCCTCAATCTCTGTGCTGTTTTTAACACTCTTCATCATTGTAATAGGCGAGCACTCTGCAATTAGACAGCCTTTCTCGCTTAATATGTTGCAGAGTCGGTAATTGGCTCTTGAAGTGTCGGCAATAACTTTGCTGTCAGAGGGGAGACTCTTTAGGAAATCCTCAATTTTGTCGTACTCCATAACCTCAATACCATTCTCTGCAAAATATTTAGCCGCATCACTTGAAACCTTTTTCTCCTCAATGAAAATAGCCTTTTTGCTGTCGCTTAAAAAACCGTATGCGACAACCATAGGGTTGAACTTAACATCCTCGCCTCTTATGTTAAACGCCCAAGCAATATCGTCCAATGCACTCAAAAGAACGCTATTAGCTTCTCTTTGTATAGCCTTTTCAATAATCTTCTTGTATTTGCTCTCAAAATCCTCCCCTGCATACTCGGTTGCATAAACCATTACTTCGCTCTCGGGAATTGAAGGCCTGTCGTTCCATAGTCGGTCGATGGGGTTAAAGTCAAACCTTAGATCAATACCTCTTTTACTGAAAGTCGCTTTCATTTTTGCACCTTCGTTGTATGAGAAGGCAGTATCATCGGCAGCAACAACGCCACCTTCTCCAGCTTGTTCGCATACCCAATCAATTATAGAGACAGAGTCAGGAAGTCCATCTTTAAAGAAAGTGTAATTTGTTCCCTCAAGTTCCTTCTCGGCCTGAATGAAGTAGCGTGAATCGCTCCATAGAGCAGCGTTGGTAAGTGATATTACGGCACACCCAGCAGAGCCGGTAAAGCCGGTAGTCCATTTGCGAGTGTTCCATCTTTCAGGAGGGTATTCGCTCAAATGAGGATCAAAGTTGGGAACCATATAGACATTAATGCCCTCTTTCTGCATAAGAGAGCGAATAGCCTCTAAACGAGAATTGATAACATTATTACTCATAACTTCAAGTTGAATTTAGTCGTTTTTAACTATATACATATATATAATATATATCATTGCGAAGATACAAAAATATTGCTGAAATAATAAGAAATTGTAGATTTTAAATTTTTAGTTTGCGATTGAAAGGGGTGTAAATATACAATTTGCAATTTGTAATGTATTGATAATCAGTAATAAAATAGAGGTTTGCGTATAAATTTGATAAAAAAAAGTAAAAAGGTTTTTGTATGTCGCAAAAGTTATGTAACTTTGCACCGCAAATTTCGTAAATTCTAAAAACTAAATATTATGATAGTAGTACCAGTAAAAGAAGGCGACAACATTGAAAGAGCGCTAAAAAAATTCAAAAGAAAATACGAGAAAACAGGTATCGTAAAAGAACTTCGTGCTCGTCAAGCTTTTGAGAAACCATCTGTAGCAAACCGTAAAAAAATGATGCGTGCGGTTTATGTACAAAAATTAAAACAAGTAGAGGAGTAAAAAATACTTTTTTTTCTTGCAGAATTACATTTTTGTATTAAATTTGTGACCAAGACCATAAGGTGAGGTTACAATGTTACAGAAGTTTATAAAATATATACGGTATGAGAAGGGATATTCCTCTCATACCGTATTGTCTTATAATAACGATCTTACTCAGTTTGAAACCTACCTAAAGGAGCAAGTTGACGATGTGGATATTATTCAAGTTGATGCTGATATAGTACGTAACTATATAGTGTACTTGATGGATAATGGTGTAACCGCTCGCTCTGTTGGACGAAAACTTTCATCTTTACGAACATTCTATAAGTATATGATAAAGTTGAAGGTAATAGAAAGTTCGCCGGTTGCGTTGATCTCAAAACCTAAAGAGTCAAAACCTTTACCTTCGTTTGTGAAACAGACCGAGATGGCAACCCTTCTTGCGGATCTTGAAGGAGAGGATGATGGGACTTTTCTTTCGGTTAGAGATAGATTAATAATAGACTTGCTCTATCAAACAGGAATTAGACGTGCAGAATTGTTGCAGTTGCGAGATGGGGATTTAGATATGTCGTCTCAAACCCTGAAGGTTACAGGAAAAAGAAATAAACAACGAATAGTTCCATTTGGTAAGAATTTGGGAGTTCTGATAAATAGATATGTGGAGTTGCGAAACAAAGAGATAGGCGGAACACCATCTGCTCTCTTTGTAAGAGAAAACGGAGAACCATTATATCCGGTTTTGGTTTATAGAATTGTAAAGAGTAAGCTCTCGGCAATATCTTCTCTGTCAAAACTAAGTCCGCACGTATTGCGTCACACCTTTGCTTCGGCAATGTTAAACAATGGAGCGGAGATAGATAGCGTAAAAGAACTATTGGGACATGCGTCACTTACCTCAACTCAAGTATATACGCATATAACAATAGAAGAATTAAAACATAATTATAACCACGCCCATCCAAGGGCAGTAAAAAAAGGAGGTTTATATGGAGATTAAGATTCAATCAGTACATTTCGATGCAACATCGCAATTGCAAGCATTCATTGAGAAGAAGGTAAGTAAACTCGAGAAGTATTGCGATGAAATTACTTCGGCTGAAGTTATTTTGCGAGTAGTAAAACCCGAAACAGCATTAAATAAAGAGGCTTCAATAAAAATTCTAGTACCAAAAGCAGATGATATTTATTCTCAAAAAATAGCAGATACTTTTGAGGAAGCCATTGATAATGTGATAGATGCGTTGATTAAACAACTTCAAAAGAAAAAAGAAAAATCATCGGGCAAATAAAAAAATTATAAAAATATTTGTGTAATAAGAAAATTGTTCTTATTTTTGCATCCGATTTCAAAACCTCAGTGCGTCAGCGAAGAGTTACCTTCCAATTGAGGAGCGAAATTGAAACTAGTATATTAAGGCGGTTTTAATATATTAAATTATTAAATAAGAGAGGCCGCCTCAATAAAGGGCGAATACCAGAGTGGCCAAATGGGGCAGACTGTAAATCTGCTGTCTTACGACTTCGGTGGTTCGAATCCATCTTCGCCCACAAATTGCGGGAATAGCTCAGTTGATAGAGCATCAGCCTTCCAAGCTGAGGGTCGCGGGTTTGAGCCCCGTTTCCCGCTCAAAGAAAAACCGCCTATGTAGCTCAGGGGTAGAGCACTTCCTTGGTAAGGAAGAGGTCACGGGTTCAAATCCCGTCATCGGCTCTTATGCTGAGAATTACAGTTGGCGCACAAAAATAGACAAGCTAATCATTTTTAAAAAAAATAAAAACAAATTACTATTATGGCAAAGGAAGAATTTAAACGTACGAAGCCGCACGTAAATATTGGTACTATCGGTCACGTTGACCACGGTAAAACCACTTTGACCGCAGCTATTACTACTGTATTAGCAAAAGCTGGTCTTTCAGAGTTGAAATCATTCGACCAAATCGACA
This sequence comes from Bacteroidales bacterium, assembly GCA_017521245.1. Classification (NCBI taxonomy): domain Bacteria; kingdom Pseudomonadati; phylum Bacteroidota; class Bacteroidia; order Bacteroidales; species Bacteroidales bacterium. The sequence goes on along the minus strand of JAFXDI010000047.1, from coordinate 14,762 downwards.
ACGCTCCAGAGGAGAAAGAGCGTGGTATTACAATTAATACTTCACACGTAGAGTACGAGACAGAGAATCGTCACTATGCACACGTAGACTGCCCCGGACACGCTGACTACGTTAAGAACATGGTAACTGGTGCTGCTCAAATGGACGGTGCTATCATCGTTTGTGCTGCAACAGATGGACCTATGCCTCAAACTCGTGAGCACATCCTATTGGCTCGTCAAGTAAACGTTCCTCGTATCGTTGTTTTCTTGAACAAATGTGATATGGTAGACGATGAGGAGATGTTGGAACTTGTAGAGATGGAGATGAGAGATCTTCTTTCTTCTTATGAGTATGACGGAGACAATACTCCTATCATCCGCGGTTCAGCTCTTGGAGCATTGAACGGAGAACCACAATGGGAGGAGAAAGTAATGGAGTTGATGGCAGCAGTTGACGAGTGGATTCCACTTCCTCCACGCGATATCGACAAACCATTCTTGATGCCTGTTGAGGACGTATTCTCAATCACTGGTCGTGGTACAGTAGCAACAGGTCGTGTTGAGACTGGTATCATCAAAGTTGGTGATGAGGTTCAAATTATCGGTCTTGGAGCAGAGGGTAAAAAATCAGTTGTAACTGGAGTTGAGATGTTCCGTAAACTTCTTAGCCAAGGTGAGGCTGGTGACAACGTAGGTCTATTGCTTCGTGGTATCGACAAAAACGAAATCAAACGTGGTATGGTTATCTGTCACCCAGGACAAGTTAAACCTCACTCTGAGTTCAAAGCACAAATCTACGTTCTTACTCAAAAAGAGGGTGGACGTCACACTCCATTCCACAACAACTACCGTCCTCAATTCTACATCCGTACATTGGACGTAACTGGAGAGATCACTCTTCCAGAGGGAACTGAGATGGTAATGCCTGGTGACCACGTACAAATCCAAGTTAAACTTATCGCACCAGTTGCATGTAGCGAAGGTCTTCGTTTTGCAATCCGCGAGGGTGGACGTACAGTAGGTTCAGGTCAAATCACTGAGATTATTGACTAATCTTAAAACCAAATAACCTCAGCCGACTTAGAAATAGGTCGGCTGAATTTACGGGTCTAGCTCAGTTGGTAGAGCACTGGTCTCCAAAACCAGGTGTCGGGAGTTCGAGCCTCTCGTCCCGTGCTAAATTTTACTAAGATGAAAAAATTATTTGCTAATATAAAGAACTCTTATGATGAATTGATTCATAAGGTATCTTGGCCAACTAAGTCTGAGTTGAGCAATAGTGCTGTTGTAGTTATGACTGCTTCCCTCATAATTGCATTAGTCGTATATGCTATGGACCAGTGCTTTGAGCACATTCTTAAATTCGTTTACGAAATCATTTAATTTGTGTAAGAACTATGTCTGAGACAGTAAAAAAAACACCCAAAAGAGGGTGGTTCGTTTTGCGTGCCATCAGCGGTAAGGAACTTAAAGTAAAAGAGTACTTAGATGCAGAGATTGCTAAAAGCGACCTCGGCAAACATGTATTCCAAGTTTTGATTCCTACTGAAAAAGTATATTCTGTACGCAATGGTAAACGAGTTACAAAAGAACGTAATCTTTATCCCGGCTATGTTTTTGTAGAGGCATGTTTGGTAGGAGAAGTACCACATATACTTCGTAATACAACAAATGTTATTGGATTTTTAGGAGGCGGAACAAATCCTGATCCTTTACGTCCAGCTGAAGTAAACAGAATGTTGGGTTCAGTAGATGAGCATCAAGAGGCTGAAGAGCCAATGATTCCTTACACAGTAGGAGAGAGTGTTAAAGTAACATTCGGTCCTTTCAGTGGATTCACAGGAATTATTGAAGATGTTAACAACGAGAAGAGAAAGCTTAAAGTAATGGTTAAGATATTTGGACGTAAAACACCGTTGGAACTTAACTTTATGCAAGTAGAAAAGGAGTAATTGCGTGGTTACGAACGTAACTCTCCGATGATTTAAAAATGTAACTTAAAACAGAGAACAATGGCTAAAGAAATTGCTGGACAAATTAAATTGCAAATTAAAGGTGGTGCAGCAAACCCATCTCCTCCAGTAGGACCTGCGTTAGGTTCTAAAGGTATCAATATCATGGAGTTTTGCAAGCAATTCAATGCCCGCACTCAAGACAGAGCAGGAAAAGTGCTTCCCGTAGTTATTACTTACTATGCGGACAAAACTTTTGATTTTATAGTTAAGACTCCTCCTGTTGCAATCCAATTATTGGAGGCTGCTAAAGCTAAAACAGGATCATCAGAGCCTAACCGTAAAAAAATTGCTTCAATCACTTGGGAACAAGTCAAAGTTATTGCACAAGACAAGATGGTTGACTTAAACTGTTTTACTCTTGATTCAGCAATGACTATGGTTGCAGGCACAGCTAGAAGTATGGGTATCACCGTAACAGGAGAATTCCCGGTTAATAACTAATAAACTTCAATTGTAATGAGTAAATTGACAAAAAATCAAAAAATTGCCTCTGAAAAAATTGAAGCAGGGAAGATGTACTCACTCAAAGAAGCTGCTGAATTGTTGAAAGAGATAACTTTCACAAAATTCGATGCATCAGTTGATATTGACGTGCGTTTGGGTGTTGACCCTCGTAAAGCCAACCAAATGGTAAGAGGTGTAGTATCTCTACCTAACGGAACAGGAAAACAAGTACGTGTGTTGGCACTATGTACCCCTGATCAAGAAGCAGACGCTAAAGCTGCAGGAGCAGATTATGTAGGATTAGACGAGTATATCGAGAAAATCAAAGGTGGTTGGACCGATATTGACGTAATTATAACAATGCCCGCTATTATGGGTAAACTTGGAGCTCTTGGACGTGTATTAGGACCTCGTGGTCTTATGCCTAACCCAAAGAGTGGAACAGTAACCAATGAGATTGGTAAAGCAGTAAAAGAGGTTAAACAAGGAAAAATCGACTTTAAAGTTGACAAAGGAGGAATTGTTCATACTTCAGTAGGTAAAATTTCATTCGATGCACAAAAAATTGCAGAGAACGTAAAAGAGTTTATGGCTACAATCATTAAACTTAAACCAACTGCAGCAAAAGGAACTTACGTTAAGAGCGTATACCTTTCAACTACAATGAGCCCCGGTATCAAAATTGATCCTAAAACTGTTGATGAGATTTAAAACTAAAGCACTATGAAGAAAGAAGATAAAGGCATTATTATTGAAAAGATTGGTGCTACTCTTAAAGAGTACAGCCACTTCTACCTTGCCGATACAACATCTCTCGATGCAGAGGCTACAAGCGCATTGCGTCGTGCGTGCTTTGGTAAGGAGATTAAATTAATGGTTGTAAAGAACACTTTGTTGAAAAAAGCACTTGAGACTCTTGAGGGAGACTACACACCACTTTATTCAGCATTAAAAGGTTCAACTGCTTTGTTACTTTCAAATACTGGTAACGCACCTGCTAAATTAATTAAAGAATTTACAAAGGAGAACGATAAAGTACGTTACAAAGCTGCTTATGTAGAGGAGTCATTCTATGATGAAACTCAACTTGATGCACTTGTTGCAGTTAAGAGCAAAAACGAACTTATCGCAGACGTTATCGCAATGTTGGAAGGCCCAGTACAAGGAGTTATTTCAGCTCTTGAGTCTGGAGCAAACACCATACACGGAGTTTTGGAAACTCTTGAGAAAAAATAATCAAAAATTAAATTGTAAAACATTATTAAATTATAACTAAAATGGCAGACATTAAAGCTTTTGCAGAACAATTAGTAAACTTGACCGTTAAAGAGGTAAGTGAGCTTAAACAAATTTTGAAAGATGAGTACGGAATTGAGCCTGCTGCAGCAGCAGTAGCAGTAGCAGCCGGACCAGCAGCAGCAGCTGAGGCAGCTGAGGAGAAAACATCTTTTGACGTAGTACTTAAAGCAGCTGGTGCAAACAAACTTGCAGTTGTTAAAGCAGTTAAAGAACTTACAGGTCTTGGCTTGAAAGAGGCTAAAGAGATGGTTGATGGCGCACCAAGCGTAATCAAAGAAGGTCTTGCTAAAGCAGACGCAGAAGGTTTGAAAAAACAACTTGAAGAGGCAGGAGCAGAAGTTGAACTTAAATAATACTTCCTGTTTTCAGGCTTATGGTAAAGAGACCTCAGAGGAGAGGGCTCTTTACCTTTTTGTGCATTAAATTAATAAGATGTCTAAATCTCTCATTTTCAGCACATAAGAGAGTGGTTTTTTAAGTAGAGCTAAAACTTTAAATCAAAAAATTTAGATACTTAGTAAAAATAAAAAATTAATTGCGTACAATGGCTTCGAACGTAAAACAGCGAATAAATTTTGCTTCCATTAAAAATCCATTATCGTATCCCGATTTTTTGGAAGTACAATTAAAATCTTTCCGAGATTTTCTCCAATTAGACACCCCTCCCGAAAAACGTAAAAATGAGGGACTATATAAAGTTTTTGCAGAAAATTTCCCCATATCAGATACCCGCAACAACTTTATATTGGAGTTTTTAGATTATTTTATTGATCCCCCCCGATATACAATTGATGAGTGTCTCGAAAGAGGACTAACTTATAGTGTACCCCTAAAGGCTAAACTTAAATTGTATTGTACCGATCCTGAACATGAGGATTTTGAGACAAAAATACAAGACGTATATTTAGGTCCCATCCCATATATGACAGAGAAGGGAACCTTCATTATCAATGGTGCAGAGCGTGTAGTAGTATCTCAATTACACCGTTCACCCGGAGTATTCTTTGGGCAAAGTTCACACACCAACGGTAAAAAGTTATACTCTGCGAGAATTATACCATTCAAAGGATCTTGGATTGAGTTCGCAACAGATATAAATAATGTTATGTACGCTTACATCGATCGTAAGAAGAAGTTGCCTGTAACAACACTTCTTCGAGCAATCGGATTTGAGAGCGACAAAGATATACTTGATATATTTGGCTTAGCAGAAGAGATTAAGGTTACAAAAACAAACTTAAAGAAGAGCCTTGGTCGTCGTCTTGCAGCACGTATATCACGAACAAGCTTTGAGGATTTCGTAGATGAGGGAACCGGAGAGGTAGTTTCAATGGAGCGTACAGTTATAGTAGTTGAACGTGAAACTATCCTTGAAGAGGAACATATTGATATGATTCTTGAGGTAGGTGTTCCTTCAATCCTATTGCACAAGGATGATCAATTAACATCAGACTATGCAATAATCTACAACACTCTTAAAAAAGACTCAAGTAACTCAGAACAAGAGGCAGTAACATTCATATACCGTCTATTGCGTAGTGCAGATCCAGTTGATGATGCAAGTGCAAGAGAGGTAATCAACAATCTATTCTTCTCTGATAAACGTTACGATTTAGGAGACGTTGGTCGTTATAGAATAAATAAAAAATTGAATCTTACAACTCCATCTGATGTAAGAGTCTTAACAAAAGAGGATATTATTGAGATTATCAAATATCTAATAGAGCTAATTAACTCACACGCTGACGTTGATGATATTGACCACTTGAGCAACCGTCGTGTACGTACAGTAGGTGAGCAACTATATAACCAATTTGGTATTGGATTAACACGTATGGCTCGAACAATACGTGATCGTATGAATGTTCGTGACAATGAAGTGTTTACACCAGTTGAGTTGATTAATGCAAAAACAATCTCATCAGTAATCAATACCTTCTTTGGAACTAATGCGTTGTCTCAATTTATGGACCAAACAAACCCATTGGCTGAGATAACACATAAACGTCGTATGTCAGCGTTAGGACCCGGCGGACTTTCACGTGAGCGTGCAGGATTCGAGGTTCGTGACGTACACTATACACACTATGGTCGTCTATGTCCAATTGAGACACCTGAGGGACCAAACATTGGTTTGATATCATCACTTTGTGTATATGCTAAGATAAACGATTTAGGATTCATTGAGACTCCATATCGTAAAGTAGCAAACGGAAAGGTTGATCTTTCGGAGAATGGTATCACATATCTAACTGCTGAAGTAGAGGAGAATCAAATAATTGCGCAAGGAAATGCTCCACTAAACGATGACGGAACATTCATCCGCACACGCGTAAAATCACGTTTGAATGCCGACTTCCCAGTAGTTGCACCACAGGAGGTGGCGTTGATGGACGTATCGCCCACACAAATTGCTTCAATAGCAGCATCATTAATTCCATTCCTTGAGCATGACGATGCTAACCGTGCGTTGATGGGATCAAACATGATGCGTCAGGCAGTACCTCTATTGCGTAGCGAAGCTCCTATCGTAGGAACAGGATTGGAAGGACAACTAATACGTGACTCACGTACACAAATCACAGCTGAGGGTAGTGGTGTAATTGAGTATGTAGATGCAACAACAATTCGCATCAACTATGATCGTACACCAGATGAGGAGTTTGTAAGCTTCGATTCTTCAGTAAAAGAGTACAACATACCAAAATTCCGTAAAACCAACCAAAGTACAACTATTGACTTACGTCCAATCTGTAAGAAAGGACAAAGAGTAGTTGAGGGAGACATTCTAACAGAAGGATACTCAACAGAGAATGGTGAGTTAGCATTAGGACGCAACCTTAAAGTAGCCTTCATGCCATGGAAGGGATACAACTATGAGGATGCTATTGTACTAAACGAGCGTATTGTTCGTGAAGATATTCTAACTTCGGTACACGTAGATGAGTACTCATTAGAGGTTCGCGAGACAAAACGCGGTATGGAGGAGTTAACAGCCGACATTCCTAACGTAAGCGAGGATGCAACAAAAGACCTTGACGAGAGAGGAATCATTCGCATTGGAGCACACGTTGCACCAGGCGATATAATGATAGGAAAAATTACACCTAAAGGGGAGTCTGATCCTTCACCGGAGGAGAAACTATTACGTGCCATCTTTGGTGACAAAGCAGGAGATGTTAAAGATGCATCATTAAAAGCATCACCCTCATTAAAAGGAGTTGTAATCGGAACAAACCTATACTCAAAAGCAGAGAAGAAAAAAGGTAAAAAAATTGAGAACGAGTTACAACCATTGGAGGCAGAGTACGCAGCACGTCAAGAGGAGTTGAAAGCAATTTTGATTGAGAAGTTGAGCGTATTGACAAAAGGAAAAACATCTCAAGGAGTAAAAGACTTTATGGGACTTGAGATAATCCCCAAAGGAGCTAAGTTCTCTCAAAAGGCATTGTCTGAGATAGACTATATGTTAGTGCAAGTAAGCAAATGGACAACAGACAATGAGAAGAACGAGTTGATACGTCAAACTATTATCAACTATATTAAAAAGTCTAAAATATACGATGCCGAGTTACGTCGTAAGAAAGCAGACATATCAATCGGAGATGAGTTACCATCAGGAATCATGAAGATTGCGAAAGTATATATTGCTAAGAAACGTAAAATCGGTGTAGGAGACAAGATGGCAGGACGTCACGGAAACAAAGGTATTGTATCGCGTGTAGTACGTCAAGAAGATATGCCATTCTTGGAAGACGGAACACCAGTAGATATAGTGTTAAATCCCCTTGGTGTGCCTTCACGTATGAACTTAGGACAGATATTTGAAACCGTATTAGGATGGGCAGGACGTGAGTTAGGAGAGAAATTTGCTACACCAATCTTTGATGGAGCAAGTCTTGATGATCTTAACACATGGACCGACAAAGCAGGAGTACCACGTTACGGAAAGACATATCTATACGATGGACACACAGGAGAACGTTTTGACCAACCGGCAACCGTAGGAGTAATCTATATGTTGAAACTTGGACACATGGTTGAGGATAAAATGCACGCACGTTCAATCGGACCTTACTCTCTTATCACACAACAACCTCTTGGAGGTAAAGCTCAATTCGGAGGTCAACGTTTTGGAGAGATGGAGGTTTGGGCGCTCGAAGCATTTGGTGCATCGCACATTCTACAAGAGATCTTAACTATTAAGAGTGACGATGTAATGGGACGTTCAAAAGCATACGAGGCTATTGTTAAGGGCGAGAAGATGCCAACACCGGGTATCCCAGAGTCGCTTAACGTATTGCTTCACGAGTTAAGAGGATTAGGATTAAGCATTAAATTAGATTAGGAGAGGGCGTAAACTTAGGTTTACGCACCCACCTGATAATTACCAAATCTGTTTATATATAAAAATATGGCATATAAAAAAGATAGTAAGGTAAAAAGTAATTTCTCAAAAATTACCATCGGATTAGCGTCACCCGAAGAGATAAGAATTAACTCTCGTGGTGAGGTGTTGAAACCCGAAACAATAAATTACCGCACCTACAAACCTGAGCGAGACGGATTGTTCTGCGAAAGAATCTTCGGACCCGTAAAGGATTACGAATGTTTCTGCGGAAAGTACAAAAGAATCCGCTATCGTGGTATCGTTTGTGACCACTGTGGAGTAGAGGTAACAGAGAAAAAGGTACGTCGTGAGCGTACAGGACACATACAATTGGTTGTACCTGTTGCACACATCTGGTATTTCCGTTCGTTGCCCAATAAAATAGGATATTTATTAGGCTTGCCTACTAAAAAGTTGGATGCAATCATCTACTATGAAAAATATGTAGTAATCCAACCAGGTTTAAAGTCTGACACCCTATCAACATACGATTTATTGTCAGAAGAGGAGTATTTAGCAGTACTTGATACTCTACCGGCAGAAAATCAATATCTTGATGATTCTGATCCCGACAAGTTTATAGCTAAGATGGGAGCAGAGGCGGTACAAGACCTATTGATGCGTTTAGACTTGGATGCACTGTCATACGAGTTACGCCACCGTGCAAATACCGATGGCTCACAACAACGCAAAACTGAGGCTTTAAAACGCCTGCAAGTAGTAGAGTCGTTCCGTTCATCACGCGAGATAAACCGTCCGGAGTGGATGATATTAAATGTAATTCCCGTTATACCACCCGAATTACGTCCATTAGTACCATTGGATGGAGGTCGCTTTGCAACATCAGACCTTAACGACCTATATCGCCGCGTAATCATACGCAACAACCGATTGAAACGATTAATCGAGATAAAAGCCCCCGATGTAATCTTACGTAACGAAAAACGTATGTTACAAGAGGCAGTAGATTCATTGCTTGATAACTCGCGTAAATCAAGTGCATTCAAAACAGAGGCAAACCGTCCATTAAAATCACTTTCAGACAGTTTGAAAGGAAAACAAGGACGTTTCCGTCAAAACCTACTCGGAAAACGTGTCGATTACTCAGCACGTTCAGTAATTGTTGTAGGACCAGAATTGAAAATGCACGAGTGCGGTCTTCCAAAAGATATGGCAGCAGAGTTGTACAAACCATTCGTAATACGCAAACTAATAGAGCGTGGAATAGTTAAGACAGTAAAATCTGCTAAGAAAATCATCGACCGCAGAGAGTCCGTTGTATGGGACATCTTGGAACACGTGATGAAAGGACATCCCGTGTTGTTAAACCGTGCCCCAACACTACACCGTTTGGGTATCCAAGCATTCCAACCTCGTATGATTGAGGGTAAAGCAATCCAACTTCACCCATTGGCATGTACAGCGTTCAACGCCGACTTTGACGGTGACCAGATGGCGGTACACCTACCATTGGGTAACGAAGCAATTTTGGAGGCACAAATCCTGATGTTAGGTTCACACAACATCCTTAACCCTGCCAATGGAGCGCCAATTACAGTACCATCACAAGACATGGTATTAGGATTGTACTACATAACAAAAATGCGTAAAGGCGACAAAGGAGAAGGCTTAACATTCTACGGACCCGAAGAGGCAGAGATAGCATACAACGAAGGCAAAGTAACCCTACACGCACACATAAAGGTATTAGTAAAAGACCTTGATGAAAACGGAAACATAGTGGAGGTAATGCGCGAAACATCAGTAGGACGCGTACTTGTAAACCAATATGTACCCGATGAAGTAGGATTTATCAACGAAATCTTCAAGAAAAAATCGTTACGCGACATTATCAGCCGAGTAATTAAAGTATGTGGAATGGTACGAGCAGCACAATTCCTTGACGACATCAAGAACTTAGGATACAAGATGGCGTTCAAAGGAGGATTGTCATTTAACCTATCAGACGTAATCATCCCCGAGGAGAAGGAGAAACTAATCCAAGAGGGATACGAGAAGGTAGAGCAAATCGTATCAGACTACAATATGGGATTCACCACATACAATGAGCGTTATAATCGTATCATTGACGCATGGACAAGAGTAAATGCCGAGTTATCAAAAATCTTGTTGACACAATTAACAAACGACCGTCAAGGATTTAACCCGGTATTTATGATGCTTGACTCAGGAGCTCGTGGATCAAAAGAGCAAATTTGTCAGTTGTCAGGTATGCGTGGTTTGATGGCAAAACCTCAAAAATCAGGAGCAGAAGGCGGACAAATTATTGAGAACCCAATTCTTGCGAACTTTAAAGAGGGATTGTCGGTGTTGGAGTACTTTATCTCAACACACGGAGCACGTAAAGGTTTGGCGGATACAGCGTTGAAAACAGCCGATGCAGGATACCTAACACGTCGTTTGGTTGACGTAGCGCACGATGTGATAATCCATGAGGACGATTGTGGAACACTTCGCGGATTGGTATGCACCGAGTTGAAGAACAATAAAGAGACCGTAGCAACACTATACGAGCGTATATTGGGACGTGTATCAGTACACGATGTACAACACCCAATAACAGGCGAGATAATAGTAGAAGCAGGACAAGAGATAACCGAAGAGATAGCACAACGCATTGAGGACTCTCCAATAGAGCGAGTAGAGATACGTTCAGTATTAACTTGTGAGTCTAAAAAAGGAGTATGTGCAAAATGTTACGGACGTAACCTTGCCACAGGTAAGATGGTACAAAAAGGTGAGGCAGTCGGAATCATTGCAGCACAATCAATCGGTGAGCCGGGTACTCAGTTGACATTGCGTACATTCCACGTGGGAGGTATTGCGTCAAACATTGAGACAGTCTCAAATGTAACATCACGTTACGATGGTATCCTTGAGATAGAGGAGTTGCGTACAGTAAATGCAAAAGATGAGTCAGGAAAAGATATCATGGTAGTGGTAGGACGTTTAGCAGAGATGCGTATCGTAGATCCACACACTAAGATAGTCTTAACCTCAACCAACATACCTTACGGATCAAAACTATACTTCGGTGACGGAGCAACAGTTAAGAAAGGCGATGTAATCTGTGAATGGGACCCATTCAACGCAGTAATCATCAGTGAGGCATCAGGTAAACTACAATTTGAGAATGTAATCGAGGGAGTAAACTTTAAACTTGAGAGCGATGAGCAAACAGGATTTAGCGAGAAGATAATCATAGAGTCACACGACCACACTCGTATCCCTTCAGCATTAATTGTAGGAGCAGACGGAAATGTAGAGCGTAGTTACTCATTACCATTAGGAGCTCACATTATGGTTGAAGATGGACAAGAGATAAAGGCAGGAGACATATTGGTTAAGATACCACGTGCAGTAGGAAAAGCCGGAGATATCACAGGAGGTCTTCCACGTGTAACCGAGTTGTTTGAGGCTCGTAATCCATCAAACCCAGCAGTAGTAGCCGAGATTGACGGAGAGGTAAAATTAGGCAAAATCAAACGTGGTAATCGTGAGATCATAATCACCTCAAAAACAGGAGAGCAAAAGAAATATTTGGTATCACTATCAAAACAAATCCTTGTACAAGAGAATGATTATGTACGTGCAGGAACACCATTGTCTGATGGTGCAATAACACCAGCCGACATCCTTGCAATTAAAGGTCCCACAGCAGTACAAGAGTACATAGTAAACGAAGTACAAGACGTATATCGCTTACAAGGTGTGAAGATTAACGACAAGCACTTTGAGGTAATTGTACGACAAATGATGCGTAAAGTAACAATCGTTGATCCGGGAGATACACGCTTCCTTGAGCAACAAATAGTTGACAAGTTAGAGTTTATGGAGGAGAACGATCGCATCTGGGGTAAAAAAGTTGTAGTTGATGCAGGAGATTCACAAAATCTACGTCCGGGACAAATCGTAACAGCACGAAAACTTCGCGAGGAGAACTCATTGTTGATACGCCGCGACCAAAAACCAGTAGAAGTACGTGATGCAGTACCTGCAACATCAGAACAAAACCTACAAGGAATCACACGTGCGGCACTACAAACAAGCAGCTTTATGTCAGCAGCATCGTTCCAAGAGACAACAAAAGTGTTGAACGAGGCAGCAATCAACGGAAAAGTTGATAAGTTAGAGGGTATGAAAGAGAACGTAATATGCGGACACTTGATACCGGCAGGAACAGGACAACGTCAGTTCAACAAGTTGATAGTAGGAGCACAATCAGATTTTGATCAATTGATGGCAGAAGATGAGGAGTAAAACACCTCTAAACCCAATATTAGAAATAGCGGAAGAGAAATCTTCCGCTATTTTTTTATTAGGAATTAATTTATCAATTAGTCCAATAAAAGCAATTAGTCTAATTGCTCTTGTTGGACTACTAACTGACCGCTATTCTGTTAAAAATCTTACTAATAGATAATTTTCTTTAGAAAAAAACACAATATTTAAAAATAAAAAACTAAATTTGAAGTTGCTAAATTGTCGTTAATAGTGTATTAATGGCAAGTTTTGTATTGTAAAATATTGAAAAACAATATATTATAACTATTTTAATTAACATTTTTATAAACTAAATTCAAAAAGGTATGAAGAAAAGTTACTTTTGGGGATTATTATTTGCTGTAATAGCACTTATCCCCGGGCAAAATGTTTTTGCTCAAGTTGCTGCTGATCAATTACCAACTGGTTATTGTTCAGTTACCAAGAGAATGAATGAAAGTTGTGCCGTATCAAATTTGGACAATGTTCATTCTCATTCAATACAAGGACTTACTGCAACCTATGAGGGGTCTGAAGTATTGAGTTTGTCAGCAACTTCAACAACATTTAACGATTTGACTTCAAGTAAACAATTTACTGTAGGTCAAGGAGGAACAATCGAAATCACATTTACTAATGGAGCTTGGTCAAAGAACGTATGGTTCGGATTTGACTGGGACAGAGATGGAGATTTTGAAGATGTTGTTGCTGCTTATCCTGAGACAGGTCGTGTTGGAGGAAATCAAGATCAAGGATCTGTAACTATTTATGTTCCAGATGATGCGCAAGCAGGAAAATCTGTTATGCGTATCATTTCTGATGGTGTTGATTGCCCTGCAAGTTGGAGCGAAGAGACCCCAATGTGTGGAACACACGGATCTGGTATTATTGGTTATGCAGGATCATTGCACGATGTAACAATTATTGTTGAGGAGGTAGAACTTGAAGGAGAGATTTTCACAATCTCTGTATCTTCAAATGATGATACAATGGGTGCTGCAACAGCAGAATCAACATCTGTAAGAGATGGACGCCCTGCAACCTTGACAGCAACTGCTAATGAAGGTTACAAATTTGTAAATTGGACAGTTGAAGGAACAGAGGTTTCAACTGAAAACCCATACAAACCAATAATCACAGCCGCAACAAACTTTGTTGCAAACTTTGAAGCACTACCAACATATACAGTAAGCGTAGCATCAAACAATGATGCTTTTGGTAGTGTAGAGGCTTCGGCAGAATCAGTATTTGAAGGTTCTACAGTAACATTAACAGCAACTGCTAACGAAGGTTATCGCTTTGAAAACTGGACAGTAGCAGGAAGTGTTGTTTCAACAGAGAATCCTTACACTGCAACAATAACTGCCGAGACAGCATTTGTTGCAAACTTCAAAGAAGTTATAACAATAGCAACTGGTAAAGAGTATCGTATTAAAGATATATCTGCAAATCAATATTTAACAGCACTTAATCATGATGCCCACGCAACTGGTGCTTATGGTGGTGTAGGAACAAAAGCATATGATGAAGATAATGAAGATCAAATCTTTATTTTTGAGGAGAGCGGAGAAAACTACAAGTTAAAAACAAAGAGTGGTTACTATATCTATGCACAATCATGGAATGTTGACGCATTGTCTTCTCAATCATCAGAGTTTAGATTCCCTGAAAACGGAACATCAGGCTATTATATGCAGGTGCTTAACACCAATAAAAGTAATGCTTGGTACTATGTTAAGAATGAGTATGTATCGGCTGGAAGTGGTTATTACCTATTTGGCGATGCTGCTATTGGCGCTGCCGCTACTTGGGTATTGGAACCAGTGGCACCAGCAGTTGTAACATTTACTGTAACAGCAGTTCCTTCTGACGGAGCAATGGGAGCAGTATCTCCTGAAACTTCAACAGTTGAAGAGGGACAAACAGTAACTCTTACAGCTACTGCAAACGAGGGTTATGAGTTTGTAAATTGGACTTCAGGAACAAACACATTAAGTGAGGAGAATCCTTTCACAATAACTCCAGCATCAGATACAACAATTGTTGCAAACTTTGAGTTGATTCCTGTAACTCCAACATATGCAGTATCTGCGGTAGTTGCAGACGCTACAATGGGAGAGGCAACAGTTAGTGCATCAGAGGTAGAAGAGGGAGCAGAGGCAACCTTTACAGCAACTGCAAACGCTGGATACAAATTCACTTGCTGGACAGTAGGAACAGACACTATCTCAACAGAGAACCCATACACTGCTACAATTTCTGCAGCAACAGAGTTAACTGCAAACTTTGAGTTGATACCTGTAACTCCAACATATGCAGTATCTGCAGTATCAGCAGACGCTACAATGG
>JAFXDI010000046.1 GCA_017521245.1 Bacteroidales bacterium | reverse complement strand
TGTTGTCAAGGCGTTGATGTTTGATCCGTGTCCACCGTCACTTGGTGTTGGTGCTGCTCCAAAAGGAACTGATGCTACAACGCCTGATCGTACTCCATTTTTGTGACAAACGTCAAGGAACGCTGCCGGTGCTTGAATCATTGGTGCTGTCCAGTTTCCGTAAATATCGGTATAACTCCACATTGAATATACCTCGCCACCAAAGTAGTATGAGGGAAGACCATTCCAGTTTCCATTATTGGCTACTCCAAGAGGACACCACCACAATAGTTTTCTTTCGGGGTTAAGGCTCTCTTTTACCTGCGTTCCTGTAAATGAGAAACGTTGACGTGGTTTTACACGTGAGATAAAGAACTGCTCATTCTCCGCTGCATCTGTCCCATTGTAAAGGGGTGTGCCGGGAGTCCAGTTTTGGTATGCTTGATACCACGCTTTCTCGCTTCCTATCTTCACATATTGCTCGTGAGAAGGAATACTTTGTGCAGATGCTAAAGTACATACTGCTACAAATAATGAAAGTAAACTTAATTTTTTCATTTAGTACAGCTTTTTTGTTAATAATATGTTATTTAATTGATATTTTTTCTAAAAAATCAACAACTCTTACAAATCATAGTAATGATTACAAACAGACATCTGTCAACTCTTCTAATTACACTCTATACCACGTTGCAAATTTAATAGATATATTTTGATTCACAAAGAGTTTTGTCAGTTTTAAATTTACGAAGAATAAATAGAAAAGAGATATTCTCACTCTAAGTAACTCTCAAAAAAAAGGATGTTTTTTGAGAGTTATTAAATATATAAAATATAAATATGAAAGATATAGGGCAATCCCTACTTTTAGATGACTAAAACAGGTCTGTCGATAGATAACGCTCTCCTGTATCGGGAAGAATTACAACTATGTTTTTACCTCTATTCTCGGAGCGGGATGCAAGAAGCGAGGCAGCATAGAGTGCTGCTCCTGACGATATGCCAACTAATACACCTTCTGTTGCAGATATTAAGCGTGATGCAGCGTATGCATCTTCTCCACTAACAGGAATAACTTCATCAACAACCTCGCTATTGTAAAGTAAAGGAATAAAGTTTGCCCCTATTCCCTGTATTTTATGAGGTCCTGCATTATTACCACTCAATAAAGCACTTTCGGCAGGCTCTACCGCAACAATCTTTACATTTGGATTAAGCTCTTTAAGACGTTTGCCATTACCGCTTATTGTACCACCAGTGCCAACTCCTGCAACAAAAATATCTACATTACCATTAAGGTCGTTCCATATCTCGTTTGCCGTAGTTTGGTAGTGCGCTTCAGCATTTGACAGGTTGTCGAATTGTTGAAGAATAACAGCTCCATCAATTTGAGATTGTAACTCTTTTGCTCTCTCAACAGCTCCTTTCATACCTGCACTCGCTGGAGTAAGTTCAATTATAGCTCCTCGTGCAGCAAGAAGTTTACGGCGTTCAACACTCATACTCTCGGGCATAGTAAGTATAAGTTTATATCCCTTTACCGTTGCAACAAGAGCCAACCCAACACCTGTATTGCCACTTGTAGGTTCAATAATAGTAGCCCCAGGTTTTAGAACGCCTCTTTTCTCAGCATCCTCCACCATAAAAAAAGCAGCTCTATCTTTTACGCTTCCCGCTGGATTAAAATACTCTAATTTAACAAATATATTAGCACCAGCCATAACGTTCTTTTCGTACTCTCTTGCGTGAAGCAAAGGTGTATTGCCTATAAGTTGTGTAATCTTGTTTACCAACATAAAATATCTTTTTAATTGTAATTATTTTGCTAAAATTTAGCTACAAAGGTAATCTCTTGCTTTAAAAAATCAAGAAGAGTTTAATGAAAAATAAAACTTTTTATTAATTTTGAACTGTTAAATAAAATTTGAACTGTTAAATAAAATTTGAACTGTTAAATAAAATTTGAACTAAACAAATAGTTATATAATTATGGATAAAGAACTTGCTTTAAATGCAAATGCCCTTGTTTCTTATTTAGGGAAACCGGCAAAAGAGTTTACCAAAGAAGATATTATACGTTACATTGATGAAAATGGAATACAAATGATTAACTTTATGTATCCCGCAGGAGATGGACGTCTAAAGACTTTAAACTTTGTAATTAACAATATGGCATATCTCGATGCTATTTTAACATGCGGTGAGCGTGTTGATGGTTCGAGTCTATTCCCCTTTATTGAGGCAGGAAGCAGCGACTTGTATGTAATACCTCGTTTTAAAACTGCTTTCTTGGATCCCTTTGCAGAGATACCAACCCTCTCAATGTTGTGTTCATACTTCAATAAAGATGGTGAGCCACTTGAAAGTTCTCCAGAGAATACTCTTGAAAAAGCTTGCAAAGCATTTAATGAAGTTACAGGTATGGAGTTTCAAGCAATGGGAGAGCTGGAGTATTATGTCATAGCTCCTGATGAAGAAGCATTCCCTGCAACCGACCAAAAAGGTTATCACGAGTCAGCGCCATACGCTAAATTTAACGAGTTCCGCACTCGCTGTATGGCATATATAGCACAAGCAGGAGGTCAAATAAAGTACGGACACTCTGAGGTTGGAAATTTCAGTATTGACGGAATGGTGTATGAACAAAACGAAATAGAATTCCTCCCTGTAAGAGCGCAAGATGCAGCCGACCAACTTATGGTTGCAAAATGGATAATCCGTAACCTTGCATACCAAATGGGATACGATATAACATTTGCCCCAAAAATAACAACAGGCAAAGCAGGCTCAGGATTACACATTCATATGCGCATTGTAAAAGATGGACAAAACCAAATGCTTGATAATGGTATCCTTTCAGCAACAGCACGTAAAGCCATTGCAGGAATGATGGTATTAGCTCCTTCAATAACTGCATTTGGCAATACCAATCCAACATCATACTTCCGTTTAGTACCTCACCAAGAGGCTCCAACAAACATCTGCTGGGGAGATAGAAATCGCTCGGTATTGGTGCGTGTTCCACTTGGATGGGCAGCAAAAACCGACATGTGTAAAATTGCCAATCCATTAGAGAGTCTAAGCAACTATGATACATCTCAAAAACAAACAGTAGAGATGCGTTCTCCCGATGGCTCTGCTGACATATACCAACTTTTGGCAGGTCTTGCCGTAGCATGTCGCTATGGATTTGAAATAGATAATGGTTTAGAGATTGCAGAAAAGACATACGTTAATGTAAATATTCACAAAGAGGAGAATGCCGATAAACTAAATTCATTAGAGCAACTACCAGATAGCTGTATAGCATCGGCAGAATGCTTGGCAAAACAACGTGAAATATTTGAGAAACACAATGTATTCAGTCCTGCAATGATTGATGGAATTATAAAGAAACTATCATCATATAACGACCGCACATTACGTGCCGAATTAGACGGAAATCAAGCAGCAATGCTCGAACTTGTACGCAAATATTTCCACTGCGGATAATCGTAAGGATAAATATTAAGTAAAGAGACTATATTAAAATGAAGTAAACCCCAAAGTTTTTGTCAAAACTTTGGGGTTTACTTCACATACGAAGCCTCTTTTGTGTTTTATATAAATGTTATTCTATTTTAATGTGTAATTTAGAAGAGGTGCATCTGACCATTTTCATCAGGAGTTAAGTTCTCTTCTTGTGGAGTCTCTTCTGTATCCGAGTCATCTATATCAACAAATGGTTGTTTGTTCTTATCTGCCTCAACCTCCTCAGGTTCTTTCTCCTCAAGTTGTTTTGTAGGTTCAAGTTCTTTAATCTCTTCTACCTCAAATGTTGTAAGGCGTTTTCCTTTGGCTTTAAACGATTTTACACCGATGAATTCTTCTGCTTCAACCTCCATTGATTCGCGGAATGAATCGCCACCTCCGAACGTTACTCCTACTCGTGCGTATGGCTCATCGGTAAGTAGTATTAGAGTTGAATCGGGATTTTCTCCTAAGAAGTTCTGTTTCTTGCGAGAGTTCTCCATTTGGAATCGTTTGATATATGGGTATCCTTGTTGCGAAGCATCGTTTAGAACGGCTGTCCACACTTTTCCTTCCTCATATTTTTCAAATACTATAATATCGTTTTCATAATGGTTTGTAACATCAAAGTTAGAGGTGTAGAAATCTCCATTCTTAAGTACTACGAGTATAGAATCGTGTCCTGAGAACTCTCCAATATACTCTCCTCTTCCATCGTAGTTTAGGCGAAGGACATCGCGATCGAACCACACTTTTAATCCTCCAAGAGTTGACTCTCCCTTCTCTTTTAGACTGATTCTATGGATCTCGTTCTTAGTTACAATGTTACCCATTGATTGACGCCCTTTGATGGCAATTTCGCTGAAACTCTTTTCAATATATAGGGCTTTCATTCGAGGTTTGGGTTTGAACGTTATTTTCAAGACCTCTGCCTCTCCATTTGAGTTTGCCGAGAACCATGTAATTCTTGAACCGGGTTTACCTTGAGTAAGGTCATACTCTTTGTCGCGTGATACTCCTGTTACAGCAAAACGTTTCATATATTGAAGTCCATCACGTCCATCGCGATAAATCACGTTGTAAATTGTTCTGGTATCGTTCTTTTTGAATACATTCAGGTATAGGATATTTTTACCAACAAACATTTTGTCGGCTACCTTTACAATTTTGTATTTACCATCTTTGTAGAAGATTATAATGTCATCTATATCAGAGCAAGTACATACAAACTCATCCTTTTTAAGCGATGTTCCAATAAAGCCCTCTTCGCGGTTTATATATAGTTTTTCGTTTGCTTCAACTACTTTGGTAGCAACAATTGTGTCAAAACCTCTAACCTCTGTGCGACGAGGATAGTCTGCTCCATATTTCTCTTTCAGATGAACAAACCAATCTATTGTGTAGTCGATAATGTTAGCAAGATTATGATCTATTTTTGCAATTGCATCTTTGTATGCGGCAATTTGTTCATTTGCCTTATCGGAGTTAAATTTTAAGATGCGTCCCATCTTAATCTCCATAAGTTTGAGGATGTCATCACGTGTAATCTCTCTTATGAAGAGTTCTTTAAATGGCTCTAATCTGCCATCAATATGTTTGACAGCCTCATCCATATTTTTGCTTTGCTCAAATCCTTTGTCTTTATATATTCTCTCTTCGATGAATATTCTCTCGAGCGAAGCAAAGTGTAAGCGTTCCGAAATTTCGTTACGTTTTATTGTAAGTTCATTTCTGAAAAGTTCTACTGTTCTGTCGGTACTTCTGCTAAGAAGTTCGCTCACGGTTAAGAACTGCGGTTTACGGTCGCATATTACACAACAGTTAGGTGATATGTTTACCTCACAATCGGTAAAGGCGTATAGTGCATCGATTGTCTTATCTGATGATGTGCCCGGTTGAAGATAAACTAAAATCTCGGCATTTTGGGCAGTATTGTTATCTACCTTCCTTATCTTTATTTTACCCTTCTCTTGTGCTTTTAATATAGACTCAATAAGGGTTGTTGTGGTTTTCCCAAAAGGTATCTCGGTAATTGCTAATGTTTTATTATCAATTTTCTCTATTTTTGCGCGAACACGAATAGTTCCACCACGTTCTCCATCGTTATATTTTGATACATCAACATAACCCCCTGTTTGGAAATCGGGGTATAGCTCAAAATCCTCACCTTTTAAGTATGCGATAGAGGCATCGAGAAGTTCATTAAAGTTATGAGGTAATATCTTTGAAGATAGACCAACAGCAATACCCTCAACTCCTTGAGCAAGAAGCAATGGGAATTTTACAGGAAGTGTAACAGGCTCATTGTTTCTTCCGTCGTAAGATGGTTTCCACTCAGTTATTTTAGGGTTAAAAAGAATCTCCAATGCAAAGTGAGACAGACGTGCCTCAATGTAACGAGGTGCTGCCGCACCGTCGCCAGTTAAAATATTACCCCAGTTACCTTGACAGTCGATAAGTAACTCTTTTTGTCCCAATTGAACAAGAGCATCTCCAATTGATGCATCACCATGAGGGTGATACTTCATTGTGTTACCAACAACATTAGCAACTTTATTGTATCTTCCGTCCTCAAGCTCATTCATTGAGTGAAGTATGCGGCGTTGAACAGGTTTAAGACCATCCTCAATATGAGGAACAGCACGTTCCAATATCACGTACGAAGCGTAGTCGAGAAACCAACTTTGATACATACCTGTAAGGTGTAGTTTTTTCTCGCCTGATGAACTTGATTGATGCTCTTTTGATGAAACTTCAGGATTGTTAATTTCTTCTTTCTCGTGGTTTAAAGAATCCTCGTCTGCCATTATCGTGTACTTTTGCTCTATTAGTTGGTAAAATTGGGGTTGTTCGGCTTAAATATAGGTTAAAAATGTATTTATAAAACCTAAATAAGCAAATTTACAAGCAAAGATACAAATTAAATCGAAAAAAATCGTT
>JAFXDI010000045.1 GCA_017521245.1 Bacteroidales bacterium | reverse complement strand
GTGGGATTGCCCGATAGTGGTACTGCCCAAGTGGAGTATTCGTTTACAGGTTTCTCTACAAGTGGGTTTTCTGCTTGGGGAATACCTGTCTTTTTAACTGCTGCATCAACCTCAGGAGTGTATTCTTTCTCTATTGTTACTTCACGATCGATGTTTTGTGCTTCTGCTTCAGTGATTACTACACTTAGAAGCATTGTTGCGAAGAGTATAAGGATATTATTTTTCATATTTTGTCAATCTTGTTTTTATCATTTGTTGTATATCATCATTTTCAGTATAGTTGCTTTTTAGACTATTTAGATACTGTTTTGCTTTAAAGTTATCGCCCTGTTTAGCAGATATGTCTGATAGTAGAATTATACTGCGTGCAATCCAATATCTATCCTCTCCGCTACTTGCAAGGAGCGAATTTATACTCTCTTCGGCTTGAGTTGTGTTGTTCTCATTGAATTGTGTCTCTGCTATCATATATTTTGCCTCTGATGAGTATGGAGAGTGTGTTGTTGATAGTATAGTCCAATCATCTATTGCCTTTTCGCTTTCTGCTGTTGCAGTGTAGGCTTTTGCTCTATAATATCTTACTTCTTCGATATTTGGTATGTCAGAATTGTTTGATAATATGTTGGTAGCGGTTGTTATAACGTCACTATTTTTACCATCTAAACTCAATACTCTCACAACTGATGATTGAGCCTCTTTCCCGAGTTGTGTTGTTGGGTATTCGTTTATGAGAAGTGTGTAATATTTGTATGCTTTATCGTAGTTTCTCTCTAACTCCTCTATTGTTGCAAGGGCTTGTAGTGTCTCTTCGAGCAGCATTACGTTTTTGCTTACCAATACGTTTTCAAAGTATTGTCGTGCTTCAGTAAAGTTATTGTTGTTATATCCGTATTGTCCTACATAGAACGATGCGTTTGCTTTGAATGTTCCTGATGGGTATTTGCTTATGTAATTCTTTAACTGATTTACACTCTTTTCAGAGGGTGATTGCAAAAAGGCATTCTCGGCAGCATAGTAAGTGAGAGAGTCCATTTGTATGTTGCTATATACCTCTTCTCCTTTTATTCTCTTTATATATTCAGCGTATGGCTCTATATCGCCTTGTTGTATATGGTAGTTCTTTAAATCTTCCATAGCAACTTTAGCTTCGTTGCTACCAGAGTACTCCTCTATAAGTGTTTTATATGCCGATATTGCTTTGTCGTTGTCGCCGATGTTCATATATACCAGAGCCGATTGTAGTAGTGCTTGACGTGCCTCCTCGCTCTTGGGATATTTATCATAAACATTTGCAAATGTTAAGAGGGCATTATCGTTTTGAGTGAGGGCAAGATGGGCATTTCCCTTTTCAACTAATGCTTTGGGGGCATATACCGATTGTGGATATTGTGTGATAACTCTGTTCATGGTCTCAACTTTTTGAGAGTGTTGTTTCTCAACTCCATATATTATGCCCTGCATATATATTGAGTAGTCTGCCATTTGGTTATCTGTTTTCTCTGCCTCATTATATGCTTTACGAGCATTAGCATAATTTCGCATCATATATAAGCAGTCGCCTTTACGGTTATATGCGTCGGCTTTGGTTGATTTATTCTTTTTGTTTTTTGTAATGTGGTTGCTGAATTGTTTCTCAGCCTCGCTATATCTCTTTTGCATAAATAGTGCATACCCGAGTGAGTAGTATGAATTCATATCGGGTTGTTTTAATAGCGAAATATGTTTCTTGATGTCGTTTGTTGCTTGTGCGTAATCTTTAAACAGATAGTTTATCTCTCCTCTCCAAAGATATGCTTTTGCTATTATGTCAGTTTTGTAGTTACCAACTTTTATACTTTGATCAAAATATTTTTTTGCTTTTGAGTACTCTTTTTTCTCATACTCTTGTGTTCCCAAATTATAGAGTATTATCTGTTTTGCTGCGAGTAACTCTTTTCCCGGATTCTTTACCTTATTAACCGATGATAGTGTCGCTTTATAATTTTTTGTTGTCAGATAACTTACAGCCAATATTTGGTTTATTGCTGCTGAGTTATTGCTATTGGGGAATTGGTTTATATAGTTTTCATAAACCTCAACTTTTTTGTTGAATGGTAGTATATTGTTCTCTTCAATTATTATGCAGTAGTTATACATTGCACTCTCTTTTGCCTCAATGTTCTCATTCTCGGTCATTGCTTTTTCGTATGCAAACATTGCTCCGTTTTTATCGTTTAGTTGCAAATATGAGTGTCCTAAATATAGGTATGCACTTTGAGAGAAGATGTTCTTAGTTGCTGTTACTTCAATTAATGTTTTAACTGCATTGCTATATTGTTTTGTATTGTAGTATGCCACTCCTAAGTGATACAAAGAGTTGTAGTCATCACTATTGCTTTGTGTATATTCTTGAAGATATTTTATAGCAATATAGTTGTTGCCAGTTAAAAAGGCACTCTCTCCACAAATCTTATTTAATGGCATAACATACTCCTCAGAACAACTATTGTTATCTAATAGTTCACTGCCCAATTTTAGAGCCTCATGATAGCGTTCTGTGGCAAAATATATGTTGGTTAAATAATATTTTGCATTACCTCCAAAGGTCTTATCGTTAATGCACTCTAAGAATCCTACTTCGGCTGTTATATACTCATCTTGTGCATAGTTTGAACATGCTAAATAGAATATTGCCGGGATACTGTTTGAAGCTCTCTTTGTTACTATCTGAAATAGCTCCTCTTCTGCTTTTTCATACTCCCCTTTACTAAATAGTAATATGCTTCTATTTATGATATACTCCTCTTTGTCTTCTGCCAATAGTCTATTGCAATCAACTCTGTTGAAATATTTTTCAGCCTCTTCAAAGTTGCCCTCTGCAACGTATGAGGTTGCTAACATTAAATCAAGTTTTTGAGTGTATCGGGGATCGGTATTGCGGTTTTTGAATTCGAATATTTTACTTATAATATCTTTGTCCCCTGAGCGATATGCACTCTCTATCTTAAGAAACTCTCTCTCTACCGCAGTTGTTGGGTATGTGTCAATGGTTGTTTCGTTAAAAGCACTACTAAGTTTGTGGTTTACTCCCAAATAGTTTTCGCTCTTATACATATTAAGGAGTGAATGTGATACAGTAAAGGGTGTTTTTCTCTCTTGAGCATTAGCAACTAAAGGGAGTGTTATAAGAATTAAAAATAGTAGTGCGAGGTTTATTTTAAGGTATCTCATTTTATTCTTTTAGTTTATGTTGCAAAAATACATACAAACAAGCAAAATATAAAACTTGCTTTAAAGTTTTATAATTCTTTATAGTAAAAATAGTAAATATTTAACTTATATAGTCTCTTTTGTATTTATAAAACATATTTTACATCAATGTGAGTATTTTTTTAGCAAATGGTTTATTATAGAGTAGATATTTTTCATATTTATAACATTCTTTGAGTACCCAAGTTGCTTTATCCTCACTATAATTTACCAAATTCTGGGTATTTCAATACTCTTCTCCTCCCGTTAATTTTGCATCGGAAAATTAACTTAACGTGATAAACTTTTTTAGATAATGATATGAAAAGATTTTACTATTTGATTCTATTTATTCTAATAGTTCCTTTTGCTGTTTTTGCTGAGGAGACTATTAGTTACGTAACAGAGACACCTACTGATGCTAATATATCGGGCCACGTTTTAAGTTTGTCAACAAAGGAACATCTGCCTTATATTATAGTGGAGGTAAAGGGTACAAGTTTTTATACCAAAACCGATAGAACAGGTCACTACTTCTTTAGAAATCTTCCTGTTGGCAATTATGTGATTGAGGTTAGCGGAATGGGATATAAGAGTGAGAGTAGAAGTGTTGAGATTATTGCTAATAAAACTCAGGAGATTAACTTTTCTCTTGAGGATATGTATGAGGAACTTGAGCAGATTGTTGTTTCAGCAAATAGGGGCGAACTCAAAAGACAGAATGCCTCTTCGATGGTAAATATTCTTACAAGCAAAACGCTTGATTTGGTATCTGCTCCTACCCTCTCGTGTGGACTAAACTATCAACCAGGTATCAGAGTTGAGGATAATTGTCAGAATTGTGGTTTTATGCAGGTCAGAATTAATGGTCTTGATGGTCACTATTCGCAGATACTTATGAACTCTCGCCCTATTTTTTCTGCTCTTACTGGTGTTTATGGACTTGAACAGATTCCTGCAAATATGATTGAGCGTGTTGAGGTAATTCGTGGAGGAGGTTCTGCTCTGTTTGGCTCTTCTGCCATAGGTGGTACAATAAATATAATTACAAAAGAGCCTACTGAGAGTAGTGCCGAAGTTTCTCATTCGCTTACATCTATTGGCATATCTAATGCTCTTGATAATAATACCACTTTTAATGCTTCTCTTGTAAATGATAATTATAAGATGGGTTTAACTATTTATGGTCAGAGTCGTAAGCGTGACTACTATGATTATGATGGTGATGGATTTTGTGAAATCCCAGAGATTAACGGAAAAACTATTGGTTTAAGTTCTTATATACGAACTGGTGATTTTGGAAGGGTAAATCTTCAATACCATAGTATAAATGAGTTTCGCCGTGGTGGTGATGCTTTTGATCTACCGCCCCATGAGGCTATGATTGCTGAACAGACCGATCACACTATCAATGGGGGTGAGTTAAGTTACGACCTCTTTTTCAATGAAAACAGGCATAAATTGAGTGTTTATACCTCATTTCAAACAACTAAAAGAGATAGTTATTATGGTGCAAAACAAGATCCTAATGCTTATGGTAAGACCAGCGACGTTGTTTCTGTAACTGGTGCTCAATATAGTTACAAGTTTGATAAACTGTGGTTTCTCCCATCAGAACTTATGGTTGGTGGTGAGTATAGTTATAATAAACTTATAGATAATTTTACGGGCTATGACCACTATGTAAAACAGAAAGTAAATATTGGTAGCGTTTTTCTTCAAAACGAGTGGAGAGATGATAAGTGGGGTTTTCTTGTGGGTGTTCGTATGGATAAACATAACTTGGTTGATAAACCTATATTCTCGCCACGTGTTAATTTACGATACAATCCAATTGCCAATGTTAATTTGCGTTTGACCTACTCTTCAGGATTTAGAGCCCCTCAGGCTTTTGATGAGGATTTCCATGTGGCTGTTGTTGGTGGTGATAGGGTTGTAACGGTTTTGGATCCTAATTTAAAAGAGGAGCGCTCTAATAGTCTGTCATTCTCTGCTGATATGTATAAAAACTTTGGTAGAGTGCGTACTAATTTGATGGTGGAGTTGTTTTACACCGATTTAAAAGATGCTTTTGCTCTTCTTAAAACTGAGGAGCAGGATGCAAAAGGTAATACCGTTATGGTGCGTTATAATGGCTCTGGTGCAAGAGTTGCTGGTGGAACAATTGAGGGTAAAATTGGTATTCTTCCAATTTTTCAGATTCAAGGCTCGGCAACTATTCAGTATAGTGGTTATAAACAGTTGGAGTATTGGAGCGAGAATCCTGATGTTCCGCCTGTGCGAAAGATGTTTCGTTCGCCAAATGCCTATGGTTATATAATGGGAGTTTATAATCCTATACCTGCTCTTACGCTATCGGTAAGCGGTACTGCTACGGGAGCGATGATGGTACAACATTGCGAGGGCTCAGGAACAGATATTGATAGGGCTGAGCGTACATCTCCTTTCTTTGATGTAAACTTTAAGGTTGCATACGATTTTAAGATATGGCGTAGTGCAACTTTGCAGTTAAATGCTGCTATAATGAATATCTTTAACTCGTACCAGAAAGATTTTGATCAAGGTCCTGACAGAGATTCAGGTTATATCTATGGCCCTGCTCTGCCTCGTAGTATTACTGTGGGTGTTAAGGTTAGTATATAATTATATTATCACATAAAAAAAGGCTATCGCAACCTTTCGGTTGGGTAGCCTTTTGTTTTTTATTTGAAGTTTAATACCTACTTCTTATCTACTTGTACTATTTTGAATAGTTTGTCAGATGGGCGTATTTTGGTGCCTACTGCTATTGAGAAGAGGTCGCCTTTTACAATCTTAGTGGCAGGTTTAAAGTTTACTCGCATATCTTTTGCCTCTATTGTTATGGCTCCTGTTGTAGGGCCTGTTATCAATAATTTATCTCCTTCGTTAATCTCGCCACTCTCCATCAAGAACTCGGCTACTCCTATATTTGAGAAGTATTTTGTTCCTTTTCCTATGTACTCTTTTCGCTCGGTTGCTTCGCTTCCGTAACTTGATGACCACTCACCCAAGCGTTGTCCAAGATAGTATCCGTTCCAGAATCCTCTGTTGAATACGGTTGCTAAACGGGTGTCCCAACCTGCAATCTTCTCTTCGCTGAATGTTCCGTCAATGTAACTCTCAACTGCTTCGCGATAGCACTCTACAACTGTACGCACATATTCGGCACTTCTGGCACGACCTTCAATCTTAAATACTCTTACTCCCGAATCAATCATTTTGTTCATGAAGTGGATTGTTTTAAGGTCTTTGGGCGACATTATATATTGATTCTCTATATCCAATTCAATGTTGCTCTCTTTGTCTTTTACTGTGTAACCTCTGCGGCATATTTGTAGGCATGAGCCTCTGTTTGCCGAGTGATTCATTTCGTGCAGACTTAAGTAGCATTTGCCTGATACTGCCATACAAAGGGCTCCGTGTGCAAACATCTCTATTCGTACCTGCTCTCCTTTAGGTCCAACTATGTTCTCGTCTTGTATTCTGCGGTAGATTCCCGATACTTGGTCGAGGTTTAACTCTCGAGCCAATACCACTACATCGGCAAATTGGGCATAGAATTTTAGTGCCTCAGCATTTGATATATTGAGCTGTGTTGATAGGTGTACCTCTACGCCTATTGAGTTGGCATAACTCATTGCCGCTACGTCTGATGCTATTATTGCACTTACTCCCGACTCTTTTACTGTGTCGATGATTTTTCGCATCAACTCAAGGTCTCCGTCATATATTACGGTGTTTACGGTCAGATAAGTTTTTATACCGTTTTGGTTGCATATTTCTGCTATGTTGCGTAGGTCATCAAGTGTGAAGTTGTTTGATGAACGTGAACGCATATTCAATCCCTCTACTCCAAAATAGACCGAATCTGCTCCTCCTTGTATTGCTGCTGTTAGCGACTCGTATGAGCCTACTGGAGCCATTATTTCAAAATCTTTGCGTTGTAACATTGTATTATCGTCCTAATAGTATTTTTTTTATATCATTTAGTTTGTTGAGTGCCTCAACGGGTGTAAGATTGTTAATATCTAATCCTAATATCTCTTTGCGTATATCTGATAGTACAGGATCATCTAATTGGTATAGCGATAGTTGCATTCCTCCTGCTTTTGCCGCCGCAGGTATGGGTTTTGTTATGTTTCTGTTCTCGCTACCCTTCTCTAACTCTTTTAGTATCTCATCAGCACGTCCAACGATATTGCGTGGCATTCCTGCCATCTTTGCAACGTGAATACCAAAACTGTGTTCGCTTCCACCGCGTACCAATTTGCGTAGGAATACCACTTTGTTGTCAACCTCTTTTACCGATACATTGTAATTGACTATTCGCGAAAATTCCTTCTCCATTTCGTTTAACTCGTGGTAGTGGGTTGCAAAGAGGGTTTTTGCCTTTGCCTTTTCGTTTTCGTGTATATGTTCAACTATTGCCCATGCTATTGATATTCCATCGTAGGTACTTGTTCCTCTTCCTAACTCATCAAATAGAACAAGACTTCTCTCGGATATATTGTTGAGGATATATGCTGCCTCGTTCATCTCAACCATAAAGGTTGATTCTCCGAGTGATATATTATCTGATGCTCCAACTCTGGTAAATACCTTATCTACTATTCCAATGCGTGCCGATTGTGCAGGAACAAAACAACCTATCTGTGCCATTATGGTTATAAGGGCTGTTTGGCGGAGAAGTGCCGATTTACCTGCCATATTCGGACCGGTAATTATCATTATCTGCTCATTCTCATTGTCGAGTTTGAGAGTGTTTGTGATATACTCTTCTCCTACGGGGAGTTGTTTCTCTATTACCGGATGGCGTCCCTCTTCAATGTATAGTGTTAATGAGTCATCAAGAACTGGGCGTATATATTTGTTCTCTTTTGCTGTTGTGGCAAATGATATTAGGCAATCTAATTGTGCTAACATTGTGGCGTTGCGTTGCATGGCACTTATGTGTAGCGTGGTTGCTTGTACCAACTCATTGAATAGTCGGCTCTCTATTGCCAATATCTTCTCTTCTGCGCCTAATATCTTCTCTTCGTACTCTTTTAACTCTTGGGTTATGTAACGCTCGGCATTGGTTAGGGTTTGTTTGCGTATCCACCCTTCGGGTACTTTCTCTTTGTGGGTGTTGCGTACCTCTATGTAGTATCCGAATACGTTGTTATAACTTATCTTTAGTGATGGAATACCTGTTGCTTCGCTTTCGCGTTGTTGTATGTGTAGAAGATACTCTTTGCCTGAGCCTGACATCTTGCGAAGTTCGTCTAACTCTTGGTTTACACCTTCGCGTATGATACCGCCTTTGTTTATTAGCGAGGGGGCATCTTGCATTATCTCTTTTTCAATACGGTTGCGTATCTCCTCGCATAGTTCCAGCTCCTTTGCAAAGTGTGCCAGAACCGGGTTTTGGCTATTTGTGCATATTGCCTTTATTGGCTCTATTGCTGCGAGTGCAACTCGCAATTGTATCATCTCTCTTGGGGTTACTCTTCCTACGGCAACTTTTGAGGTTAGGCGTTCCATATCGCCTATTAGCGACATCTTCTCTTCAAGTGCCTCTTTGTCCTCTGGTGAACGGAAAAGATGATCTACCACATCTAATCGTTGATTGATTGCATTTATATCTTTTAGCGGGAATGTTACCCAACGGCGCATCATGCGACTGCCCATTGGGGTTAGTGTCTTGTCTATTATATCTAACAACGATTTACCTCCTTCGTTCATTGGAGCGAGAAGTTCAAGGCTACGAAGTGTAAATTTATCAAGTCTTACGTAGCGTTCCTCTTCAACTCTTGTGAGGGTAGTTATATGTGATATTTGTGTATGTTGTGTTATATCTAAATAGTGAAGAATTGCTCCTGCTGCTATTACCCCTAATTTTAGATGTTCAACTCCAAATCCTTTTAGGTTCTTTGTTTCAAAATGTTTTAGCAGGCGTTCTCTTGCGGCATCGGTTGTAAATATCCAGTCATCTAATTCAAAGATTAAAAATTTGTATCCGAATTTTGAAGTGAACATATCGCGTTTGCCACGCTCAATTAATATCTCTTTTGGAGCAAAACTGTTTAGAAGTTTATCGATATGGTCAAAACTTCCCTCTGCTGTTAAGAACTCTCCTGTTGATATATCGAGCAGTGATACTCCGCATGAGTGACGTTCAAAATATAGTGCTGCCACAAAGTTATTCTCTTTGTGGTTTAGAACATTGTCGTTAATTGATACTCCCGGTGTTACCAACTCGGTAATACCTCTCTTTACCAATTTTTTTGTTAGTTTGGGATCTTCGAGTTGTTCGCAGATGGCAACTCGTTTTCCTGCTCTTACAAGTTTTGGCAGATATACGTCTAATGCGTGGTGTGGAAATCCTGCTAACTCAACAAATTGTGCTGCTCCGTTTGCTCGTCGGGTTAGTGTTATTCCTAATATCTCGGATGCCTCTATTGCATCGTTCGAGAATGTTTCATAAAAGTCGCCCACTCTAAAAAGCAGTATAGCATCGGGGTGTTTACCCTTCATCTCGATATACTGTTTCATTAGTGGCGTTTCTGCTATTTTCCCTGCCATTATCTCTCTTGTTTGCTTGTTGCGAAATTAATAAAAATATGCCTCTTTTACAAACAGATTTTTTGATATACTTTTGTAGTGAATTTTAATACTTATAAAAAGTGAAAAGGAGAGAGATTACTATTACTCCGTACGGAGGATTGGCTAACCGAATGAGGGCATTGAATGCCGTAATTGAGTTTGCCCGCCCCTATGCTATTCCTGTGAAAAGTGTGTGGTTTAGCAATTTTGAACTTAACGCTCCCTTTTCAGAGTTATTTGAGACGCCAAGTTATGATATGATTTCTGTTATGGAGGCAGGTTTTATTGATAGATTTCTTTATCGTTCTCCTCGCCGTCATACTCTTTGGCTGCCTTTCATAACTGCTCCACTTATGTTTGATACTACAATCTATTCTCCCGATTTTATTGCTCAACGTAACAAAGGTATTCTTGCCGAAACTATCATAAATGGTGGTAGGGTATTGATTGAGAGTTGTTATGAGTTTGGCAATTATTCAGACGCTATAAGTAAAAATTTTATACCCAAAAGTGATATTCTCTCTTTGGTAGATGATTTTGTTGAAAAGAATTTTACTGAGAATACTATTGGTGTTCATATTCGCAGAACAGACAATGAATTGTCGATAAAGAACTCTCCTCTCTCTCTCTTTTGTGACGCTATGCGTAAGGAGATTGATGAGTGTAGCGATACAAAGTTCTATGTTGCTACCGATGACGCTGCAACAAAGAGTGAGTTAAAGCAAATTTTTGGAGATAGAATTTTATCTGTTGATACCGATTGCAATAGAAATAGTTTGCAGGGAATAAAGGATGCTGTTAGGGAGATGTGGATTTTATCTCGCACTACAAAGATATATGGTAGTTTTTATAGTTCATACTCCGAAGTGGCATCGCAACTTGGCAATATTCCGCTGCATATTTTGCAAATAAAGGAACAACTAAAAACTAACAACTAAAAACTAACAACTTAATATCAGCTATTGCTTCTCTTATTGAGCGTAGTCCAAAGTCTTCGGGCGAAAGCTCTTTGATTGGTATGAAGCGAGTCTCTGCTACATCATCATTGGCTATTAGTCCCTCTGTTGTTTTGACCTTGCATAAGAAGAAGAGATCCATTGTGTTTACTATCATCCCCGAGAATGGGTATATATTTGGTTTGGAGAAGAGAAATTTTACTTCGCATACATCTAATCCTGTCTCCTCTTTTACTTCGCGAATTACACCCTCTTCGGCACTCTCCCCAATATCGGTAAATCCGCCCGGTAGGTCGAGTGTTCCTTTTGCAGGTTCTTTGGCTCTGCGACATACCAATATCTCGTTATTGCTGTTTACTATTATTGCAACTGTTGCCGCTTTGGGATTGTCGTAATATGTAAATCCGCAATCTTCACATTTTTTTGAGTATGCACCATTTTCGGCAAAGTGGTTTGAGCCACACGCCGGACAATATTGGAATTTTTCTAATGGGTGTGCCATATCTATCTCTTTTGTGGTGATAGTATCTCTTTATATTGAGTTGGGTTTTTAAGAATTTCAATTGCTTTGCCTATGCATTTGTCCTCCTCTACTCCTCTGCTCATTAATCCCTTTTTGTAGTAATATCGCTCTATTATCTCCATCTCCAATTCAGATTTTATCTCCTCTTTGAAGTTCTCCAAATCTTTGTCGATATTATGCTCAAGGAGTTTTTCAAGGGTATTGATTGTCTCTTCGGCATCATCGAGGTATCCCTCAAATTTTGCCAATTCTTTTAGTTTGTTCAATAGTTTTAGGCTCTCTCGGTCGTAAGTGAAGTTTTTGGCTTTTAACTCCTCTTTAAATTGATTATACTCATCATCTGTTAATTTAAACTCTGTTGCTGATGCAATTGTGGGATGCTCAGCAACATAGCGAGTAGCAAAATCAAACATATGGTAATCTATTGTAAGATAGTATAGGATATTGCTCTGTTTGGGGTATTCGTATGTAACATCGGGTGTTATTCCTCCTCCATCGCGAACTATACGCCCTGCCGCTGTTTTAAACTCGGTTGTAAGTGAATCGGGGATACGAGTTGTTGTGCCATCCTCGTTTTTGTTTGAGTAGTCTATTGCTTGTATTAATCTTCCACTTGGAATGTAGTATTTTGCAGTAGTTATCTTCAGTGTTCCTTCGTATGGTAGAGAGCGTGTACTTTGCACCAATCCTTTACCAAATGAACGATTACCTACAATAACGGCTCTATCAAGGTCTTGCATTGCTCCTGCTACAATCTCTGAGGCCGATGCACTCTCTTCGTTAATCAATACAGCAATAGGTATCTCGGTATCAATTGGCTTTTGTGATGTTTTGTATGTGTTCTCAAGTTCTTTAAGCCTTCCGCGAGTTTCTAATATGGTTTTCCCTTTTGGAACAAAAAGATTTATCACTCCTATTGCTTCGTTGAGAAGTCCTCCCGGGTTACCTCTGAGGTCTAAAACAAGTGATGAGATATTGTGGTTCTTCTTTAAATCAAGTAGTGCGTCTTTAACCTCTGATGCGGTGTTTGTGTTAAACGATGATATGTAGATGTAACCTATATCGTTTTGGGTTACGCCGTAGTATGGTACCGCTGGGATATATATCTTTTTGCGGGTTACGTTTAGGGTTACAACGCTATCTACTGTTGGGCGTTTTACCTTTATAACTGCAAGAGAGTTTGCTTTGCCTCTTAGGTGGTCGCTAACAAAGTCGTTGCTTTTTCCAACCATTGACTCTCCGTTGATTTCGAGAATACGGTCGCCAACCTTCATACCATCTTTATGAGCAGGGTTGCCTTCGTATATGCTTGTAATTTGTATAAGTGAGTCGCGTTTTGATATTAATGCTCCCACTCCTGCATATTCGCCCGTAGTCATAAATTTAAGGTCATCTTCCTCTTTCTTGGGGATATATGTTGTATATGGGTCGAGCGAGTATAGCATACTGTTTATACCATTTGTTATTATCTTCTCGGCATCAATGGTATCAACATAAAATAGTGATAACTCCTTTAATATTGAGTTAAAGATATTTGTGTTTTTTATTAACTCAAAATTCTGCTTTTGAGAGTATGCACTATATGAGAATATTAGTGTTATTGCAATTATGGTTAGGTGTTTAAATATCTGTTTCATAATATATGATGTTTATAGATGCGAAGTTAATTATCTTTTATGGTATCTGCAACTTAAAAACAATTAAGAATGTTACAAATATCTTCTATTTTATCTTTTTTTACCACTCAATATTAAAAAAAATGCCTTATTTGTTGCATAATCCAAAAAATGGACTTACTTTTGCACCGCATTTCCAAGTGAGGAGTGCGTAAAGTCTTCTTCAGTAGCTCAGTCGGTTAGAGCATCTGACTGTTAATCAGAGGGTCGTTGGTTCAAGTCCAACCTGAAGAGCGTTTTCATAACTACCTAATATATTTATTCTTCAGTAGCTCAGTCGGTTAGAGCATCTGACTGTTAATCAGAGGGTCGTTGGTTCAAGTCCAACCTGAAGAGCAAAAAAGAGACACTTGTGAAAGTGCCTCTTTTTTGTTTTATGTAGGGTGTTATATCTCCCATCTAATCCTCTTCTTTATTATACGGGTATCATTGTTGTTCCCAATTATGATATTCTTTTCTTCAAAACTCTTTGTAATTGTTGAATTTGCGGCAATGATAGTATTATCATTAATATTTACTCCTTTTAAAATGGTACATCTTGCTCCTATCCAACATTTATTCCCTATTACTATTGGTTTAGGTTTGTTTATATGTTTACCTTCTATATTATATATTTTATGAAAATCGGAGTCTAATATTTGTATATCCCAAGATAGTAGGCAATTATCCCCAAATGTTATCTCCTTTTGACATATAATTGATGAGTTCCCGGTAATAGAAAAATCTTTACCAAAAGTAAGTATTGCATTTTTTCCTATTGATATACTACTGCCTGACCCAATTGTAGTTTTGCCATTAATGACTAAGTTTCCGTAGCATTCCCATATTGTTCTGGCAGATTTTACATCTTTCGTTCCAACATTGTGAGGTCCTATCTTTACTAATCCTGTCTCTATGGGAGCATTAATTATAATCTTACCTTTAACTTTATATAGTAGCGTATTATTGAAAATAAGTATTGGAAGTTTTATAGCCTGCGAGAGTTTTAAATATCTAAAATTAAAGAATATACTTTTTATCCAATTTACATTGAATATTAATTTAAATATTTTCATATAATTTCTATTATCTCGTAGGCTCTTGAGATATAAAAAAGGTATTTGTACCATATACAGAAAGTGTGAGCCTACTTTATCTATATTCTACCGATAGGCTCTGGACTGCCCTTATAACAGATATAGAAAAACAGCCCACACCTTTGGATTTATATGTTAAATACACATATAACACACCAAAGGGAGACGTTTCTAAATTCCTGTTATAACGTGACGAATTGTCCAGATTCATCGGTAAGGAATAAAGCTAAACGCTTCCTAATATATGTCTGTTGCTATTTGCAACGTTACAAAGTTATGAAATTTTGAGTAAAAATCTTATCTTGAAATATCTTTTTTAGGAAAAGAATTATCTAAACCTTTTTTTGAGGTTCAATATTACAATGATATTTCAAATTTTACATTAAAAAATGAGATTAGGGGATTAATGTTTTGTGAGGTTAATCCTCTTTCCCTTTTGTATTTGATAGTTTTGATACAGAAACTTTATCTATTCTTGCTCCGTCCATATCAACTATTTCGAGTTTAAAAATATCCCATTCAAG
>JAFXDI010000044.1 GCA_017521245.1 Bacteroidales bacterium | reverse complement strand
TTCATCAAGAAAGACTGTGTCCGGATATTCAGGTCGCGCGGTCAAGCCGATTGCTTTGCGTCACATTCTTGAAATGACACAGAATCCGATAATCAAGAATATCGATTTCAGCGGTATCGGAGGTATCGAAACCTGGCGTGATGCCCTTGAATTCATCCAACTTGGATGCTGTAATGTGCAGGTGTGTACCTCTGTAATGCAGTTTGGATATAGAATTATTGATGATTTGATTTCCGGTCTTCAGGCATATATGGCAAGCCATGGTATCAACCAACTGTCAGATCTGGTGGGTGAAAAGATAAAAGATTTCTCACTGGCCTCTGAACTGGATAGAGAAACAATGGTGTTCCCGAAAATCAATCGCGAACTCTGTATCGGTTGTGGACGATGCAGCATATCCTGCTATGATGGCGGACATCAGGCTATCATTTTCGATGAAACTCGAAAGCCCAAAATCGTCGGCCAGAAATGCGTCGGTTGTCATCTCTGCGTACATGTCTGTCCGACAGGAGCCATTTCATCGACTAATCGAATAATGAAAAACAAGAAGAAAGTGAGTATACCTTATCAAAAATAATGATATGACCAGAAGACTTTTATTAAAGGATGTTTATCCTATGCATCCTGATGACATCAGTCGCTTTGCTGCTACATTGGCTGATGGCTTCAGCCAATATGCCCTATTCAAGTATATTTGTGGTGGAAAATACGACCGTGACAAAATGAGTTTGTTTTGGACACTATCGCTTGCTCTTTTACCGGACAATGCAATTTGCATAGCCGACAGCAAAGAGGCCAATTCGGTATTGATCTACGTCCGTCCCCAAAGCAAGGAAGCCAATCTGTTCTCATATCTGAAAAAAGGAGGCTTGAAGATGCTTTTGAAGCTTGGATTCAGAAGCATTATCCGGTTGTTGCGTTTTGAGGCTGAAGCACAACAAGTATCAAAGCGACATAAGACTTCCAATGATGGTTATCTGATGGCATTTGCCACTCGCATTGACAAGCAGGGACAAGGCTATGGCAAACCGCTAATGGAATTTCTCCTAAACTATCTTGACGTTTACGGAGAGGGGTGCTATTTAGAGACGCTGAAAGCAGAAAATGTGGATTTGTATACACATTTTTCGTTCCAATTAAAGGAGCATACAAATATCCAATTGGGGAGTCTCCCGTTATACGCAATGCATAGGCCTACAGGGATTTAACACCGGTACATTTATGCAGGTCAGTGGTGCGGTTTACGGTTGACCCAGATATTCCATCTCCAGTGATAAAGGATACTGAAACAGGAATGTTCTCACATGTGGGAGAAGGCGAACGTCGTGTCTCTCATGTAGAAATATTGGACAAACAGAGTGGTGAGTATAAGGCGGTGGAACTCTCTCGCCAATACACGATTGCTACATTGGACTACCTTATTCTAGAACAAGGGGGCTCCGGCATACTTAGTTGTGTGAAGCCTGATTCTATCTATTGGGGAGCAGATATTGAGGTTTTGCGTCATTACCTTGAGTCGGTTCTCGGTGGCAACATAGGTAGTGAGTATACCCAGCCTCAAGGGCGTATCATTTATAAGTACTTTAACTAGGTTAATTTAATTCATGATTTTTTTTTCATAGTTAAATTTAAGAATTAAAATTAGAATCTAATAGATATTAGAATATAACCTTATATAACATATTATATAAATATTATAAAAAAAGATAAGCGAAATTATATTTGTTTCGCTTATCTATAAAATCCTTGAGATATTTTACTGATAAAATATTTATCAAGCAAATATGCAAATTATTTTGAAGCAATAACTTCTATTTCAACTAAACCTCCTTTAGGTAAAGTTTTAACTGCAACGGCTGAACGTGCAGGAAAATCGAATTTAAAATATTTTGCATAGATTTCATTCATATCAGCAAACATCGACATATCTTGAAGGAAAACAGTTGTTTTAACAACATTATCCATATAATAACCAGCATCAGCCAATAAGTTAGATACATTCTTTAATGCTTGTTCTGTTTGCTCTTTAATTCCTCCTTCAACAAAATCAGATGTTGCTGGATCAATTCCTAACTGACCTGATGCAAATAAGAATCCGTTAACCTCAACAGCATGACTATATGGACCAATTGCAGTAGGGACTTTTGAAGATGATATAATTTTCTTTTTCATAGGTATAAATTTTAAATAATTATTTAGTTATTTGTTCAATTTCCACATCTTTAATAAGGATATTATCCATAGCATTATACATAGTATTATAAGCTTTAGTAATAGTATCCCATTGTAATTTATA
The DNA here is from genome assembly GCA_017521245.1 of Bacteroidales bacterium. Classification (NCBI taxonomy): domain Bacteria; kingdom Pseudomonadati; phylum Bacteroidota; class Bacteroidia; order Bacteroidales; species Bacteroidales bacterium. The sequence continues at coordinate 12,279 of JAFXDI010000044.1, read as the reverse complement.
TTTTTCGTTACGATTAATTCTAAAATTCTTCTCTCCTGTTCCATCAGCATCTACCCTACTCAATAACATTCCAACACTCATCTTTGATATATCGAATGCTGGTTGATACGATGGCACTCGCTCATCTTCATTAAGAGTCTCTATAATTATTCCAGAGTCAATAAGCTTATTTATAATAGTTTTTGCAATTCTAATCGGTATATTATATGATGAAGATATATTTTGAAGGGTTAAAGGCGACAAACCTTTTTCAAAGCGTTGTACAATAACACACGATATAATAAGCAAAATAAACTTATAGTATTGAGAACTAATCTTCTTAACATTATCCTCATTACCATAGTCAGCAGTTTGCATAGAGAATGAGAGTAATACACCAAATAAAAATATCAACCACGATAGTTGCATCCATAACAACAAAAGAGGAAGGAATGCGAAACTACCATAAATAGCATTGTATTTTGATACCCATATCTGTCCATTCAAATATAAATATTGGAACAATTGGAATGCTATACCACATAAAATTCCCGCAATAAAAGCATACTTAAACTTAACTTTGGTATTTGGTATAAGTAAATATGCCACTGTAAAAAATATGATTGTAAAGAAATAAGGAGAAAGTTCTAATAGTTTATAGATCAATGGTGTTATGAAACCGAACATCTCCTCTGCATCTTTCAAGAATGTGGTAATCAACACAGATGTTCCTGATGAAAGTATCATCAAAATTGGCAGAATTATAAATAATGATGTATAATCATTGATTTTATGATAAAGTGAGCGTTCTTTGGCCTGCCAAATTTTATTCATTGTCATTTCAATATTTGACAATAAACTTATAACAGTCCATAATAGAAAAACTACTCCAATACCTATAACAACTCCTGAACGAGAGAACCTTAGATAATTATCTACAAATTGAAATGCTGTTGAAAGGGCATCTCTTTGAGCAGGAAACGATTCAAGTATTTGACTTTCAATAATTTTTTCAAAACCAAAACCTCCAGCAATAGCAATTAGAATAGCCAAAATAGGAACTATTGCAAGCATTGTGTTATATGTAAGTGCTGATGCTCGCAATTGTAATTCATCATCTAAAAAGTGTTTGGCAGTAATACGAATTACACTAACAAGTTTTCGTAAATTACGCCATAATCCAGTTAACTCCCTTTCGGGTGTGTGCAAAATATTCTCAACTATAAATGTTTTTGCACGACTTATTTTAGTTTTAAAATTCATTCAAATAAAAAACAGCAGGCCTATAAGCCGGGTTCTGTACCAAACAAGTTGGCATCTGTCATTTATCTCGTCTTTATGTTGCCATAAAGCTTTAGCGGTTTACCCCTCGGCATCGGACGGGCAGCCCTATAACGCCGATATACATAACCTTACAACCCATAAGACGTACCGCAACTATGTCGCCATAGTCACCCGTGAGCTCTTACCTCACCTTTTCACCCTTACCCCACAAGAGGGCGGTTATTTTCTGTTACGCTACTCTACCCTCGCAGATAGCTTCCCGTTAGGAAATATGGTGCCCTATGTTGCCCGGACTTTCCTCCAATATGAAACATATCAGCGACAGATTGTCCTGCTGTAGGTGCAAAATTAACTATAATATTTCACATAAAAGGATATAAACATCAAATTTTATTATATAGATAAAAAAAACTGACCTCAAAAAAATATTGAAGTCAGTTATTATTTATACAATTATAGTATTAATTTGCAGGGATAGAATCAATAGGCACTTCTACACTACCCTCTTCTACTACTGTCTCATCAATCACAACCTCTTCTACAACAACTTCTGGTTGATTATATCGAGGAAGTGGGGATTTAACTCCTGCCCATGCAAACATATTAAACATCCATAAAACAACAAGAGCAACTGCTATTACAGAAATTGAAATAGTCCATTTTTTCCATGTTGCCATACCTGATTTTTTATATGGATCTTTGAGTTTTAGTTTAGGGAATTTGGCAGAATCTGTCAATGTTTCTCCAAAAGGAATACTTATCTTAGAAGAAGCATTTACAGCCCAACCATTAGCATTCAATAGAGGAGCAATATTTCTACGACGCAATTTCATCCATGCCAAAATCATTGCAGGTCCAGATATTGCTAACATAATACCAGCGAAAACCAATATTAACTTCCACCACTCTAACTCAGACAATCCTTCAAATACAGCAACAAGAGCAGTACCTATCATACCTACCGCCATTCCTATTGCTGCAAATATACCAGCAAATTTAGCTATATCAAATGGTGGTGCGGCAGCAGGTTTAGATCCGTCAGCCGCAGGAGTTGCTGGAACTGTTGTTGGAGCTGCATTAATCTTAGCAGTTGCTTCTGACATCATTTTAGCATCTTTATCGGCAGCACTCTTGTTTATTAAGTTTTCAACAACTGTTGCCATTCTTCTGTAAGGAGACCAGAATGCTTGAGAGATACTAATAGGATTATCAATTATCTTAGTAATAACTGCATCCCACTCCCCTCCTTCATTATCGTAATAAATAGCATTTTTACCAACAACAAGATCTCCGATACTACCAACAGTAATAGCTGCTACTATCGATAATTTAGCAGGTTTATCTTTTGCAGTACAATCACAATAAATTAGGAACATTCCGCTCGATGCTGCCATAGTATTATGTTTAGCCATATCTGCAACTTTCATACAGAATCGGCACTCTCTTTGATCAATAATCAAGCGTCCAGATTGGAATATTGCTTTAATATTTTTATCTTTAGAATAAAAATCGTGAAGAGTAATAAAGTTTCTTAGCAATCGGTAGAAATCTCTAAATATATGAAGAAATTTATCTACCATCTCAATATTTTCTGCTTCTTCCTTCAAAGCAGCATCTTGAGCCACTAATGCCAATAGATTCTCTTTCTTATTATCCTCTAAATACTTATTAATAGTATCAATACCTAAACTCTCAACTTCTGCACCTGCTTTAGCATTTTTCCAATCAATATACGCAGAGAAAGTTGATTTAATCTCATTCCAGTCTGTTTCAGTAAGTTTCTTTTTACCTTTTAATACAACATCTTTAATAGTACTAAATTGTGAAGCCCACACTGGGTTTATAGCATCACTAAGAATTATTTCAGAGTCTCCTGTTACTCGAGCAATAGGATATGAAGCAATTTCATCAATCTTTCCTGTTAAATTATCGGCACTAATAGCCTCTATTCTTGAAGTTTGTACATCTAAACTTGCTGTACTATCAGGAGAAAATGAAGCCAATTTTGACCTCATAAAGAAATCTTTAATCTTAGCATCTAAGGCATTATAAGCATCAATAACACTATCTGTTTTATCACCGTATGGGGCCTCTACTTTTGCACCATACCAAGCAACATAATCTGCTAAAAGTTTATAGAATGTTTCAATCTTATCAGTATCAACTCCAGTATCACCACTTCTGTCAGCAACGCCACCAATAGTAGCAATAATTGATGCAATTACAGACTTTTCATCTGCATCATCAGTTGAGTTTTCAGTAATAACACCGTCACCGTTAAAACGTGTTTTTGCAAAAATGGCAGCAATATCTTTAGTATCTGCAATAGATATTACATCTCCCTCTTTATTAAGATTTTTAAGAATCTGTTTTGCAGCATCAAATAGTTTTTTGCCATTATCATTTTCTGTATTGAATTGACTAATATCAATTGAAGAATCTCCTTTAAGAATCAAATCTACATCCTTAATTGAATTAACAATCCATTCCGAAGTTGAAATAACATCATTAACTCTAATCTTACCATCTTTATCACAATCGATGTAAGCAAGACTCTTTTCATCAATTTCAAGACCACTAATAGGACATGAAAGAACTGTCCACATTTTAGGATCCAATTCTGATAGATGAGCAATATCCTCACCCGACTCAATTCTCACTCTTGTAGAGCCACCGATATTATCAAACTCCCATTTGTATTTAAGATTTTTATTTATTAGTGCCATACTTAAATAGTATTTAATTATTAATCATTCAAAAATAATCAATATTTTTCTCAAATAGCATAAAACTATTAAAAATTTTTCACAAAAAAAGGGAAGATTTTATTCTTCCCTAAATTTAATATAATAACGTTTAATTATTCTCCTAACATATTCTCTATACGCTCAAGGTTTGCGCCATCTTCAGCGTTGTAGTAAATATTTTTCAAACTATACATATAAGTAGTCTCAGAAGGATCAAGTTCAAGAGCTTTCTCAAAATAAGGCGCAGCTTTTAAGAATGCTGGTTTAACCTTCTCCTCACGAGCTTGACGATATGTATTGTTATCTTGAATTTCGCTAACCTCATTACTAATAGTAATAGCATTATTATAGAATATACGACCAAGCTCTCCGTATGCAGCAGCATAAGTAGGATCTGTATCAATAGCTTTATTCAAGACCTCAATTGCTTTCTCCTCATTCTTTTGTTCATAGTATAAAGAACCTAAAAGTTTCATATATTCACAATCATCAGGGCTATCTACAAGAGCCTCTTCGATAAGAGTAATAGCCTCTGGGATATTATCTTGATTAATATAAATGTTAATCAAACGAGCCAAGAACGCATACTCTTTTGAATTAACCTCGCTACCAAATTTTTTAAGACCCTCTTTAAAAGTAGCAATTAGGTTAGTGGTATCTTTAGTTTGTTCATATACGTATGCGTAAGCATTATAAATATCAAGAATATTATAGTTATCCTCTTTAGCAACATCAAGTGATTTTAAAGCCTCTTCGTAATTACCCAATTGAACAGCAGTCATGGCAGCAAAATATCTTGCTTGCATGTGCATAGTATCTTGGCAATTAATTTTAGAGTTTGCCATAAAATCTTGTTGACAAAGTTCTCCCATTATTTTGAACATCTCGTATGCAGCCTTTTGATCTCCATTGTTAATGAAATGTCCACCACCATAATAGAAATACTCTTGAACAGTCTCAAGTTCTTTAGCAATAGCCTTAGTTAATTTAGTACTAACTTTCCCTTTTTCATCTGGAATTTTCTCAAGTTCTATTGCTTTCATTAAATAAGGATAAGCAGTTCTAAGAGCATTGTAAACATCATCGTTTAAAGTTCCAGAATTACATTTAAAGTAATTAATCTCAACAAGACCTGCAACTTGATATGTTTTTGCTTGATTTGCAGTTGTAGGGTCAAGCATAGCAGCTTGAATACATTGACGAGCCTCAGTAAAATTAGGAGTCTCCATATCCCAAGTAGCAATCTCAGCGATTTTTACATTTTTCTTTTGTGCGAATGCAGCAGTACCAACTATTGCTATTGCTGCGATTAAAAAGATTCTTTTCATGTTCTTAATATTTTAATGTAAATTATATTATTCGTTAGTTTCATTAGGAGACTCAACAATAGTAGTATCAGAATCTACATTAGCATTCTCCTCGCTAATAACCTCTACTCCTTCTTGTACTGGTTGGTCCTCTTCTTTATCTACAACACAAACCGAAGCAATCTCATCGTTTCTCTTCTCCAAATTGATAAGCCTTACACCTTGAGTTGCTCTACCCATAATTCTCACATCATCCAATGACATTCTAAGGGTAATACCCGATTTGTTAATAATAACCAAATCATTCTCCTCTGTAACGCTCTTAATAGCAATAAGATTACCTGTTTTATCGGTAATGTTCAAAGTTTTAACACCTTTACCACCACGGTTAGTGATACGATAATCATCAATATAAGATCTCTTGCCATAACCTTGCTCCGAAACAACCATTATGCTCTCCTTCTCAATATCGTTGATACAAACCATACCAACAACCTCATCGTTACAACCTTCATCAAGAGTAATAGCCTTAACTCCAGTTGACATACGGCCCATCTCTCTTACTTTGCTCTCATGGAAGCGAATTGCTCTACCATATTTATTAGCAATAATAATCTCAGAATTACCATTAGTCAAACCAACTTGTATAACTTGGTCATCCTCTCTAATGATAATAGCATTAACACCTTTTTGTCTTGGACGTGAATAAGCCTCAAGTTTAGTTTTCTTAATAATACCTTGTTTAGTACAGAAAACTAAGTTATGAGATTGATTGAACTCGGGATCTTGAAGATTCTTAACTCTGATAAATGCATTTACCTTATCATCAGAATCAATATTCAATAAGTTTTGAATAGCACGACCTTTTGAAGTTTTAGAACCCTCAGGAATATCATAAACCTTCATCCAATAGCACTTACCACGTTGAGTAAAGAACAACATATAACTATGCATTGATGCAGGATAGATATATTCAATAAAGTCCTCATCTCTTGTATCACTACCTTTCGCTCCAACACCACCTCTATTTTGACTTCTAAAGTCAGCCAAAGGAGTACGTTTAATATATCCCATGTGTGAGATAGTAATAATCATCTCATCATCAGCATAGAAATCCTCTGGGTTGAACTCTTCAGAAGAATACACAATTTCGCTTCTACGCTCATCAGCATATTTCTCTTTAATCTCAATTAACTCATCAGTAACAACCTTCATACAAACGGCATTATCCTCCAAGATAGTTTTCAAATATGCAATTTGTTCCATTGTTTGGTTGTACTTCTCACGAAGATCCTCTTGCTCCATTCCTGTCAACTGACCTAAACGCATATCAACAATAGCCTTAGCCTGTGCGTCAGATAAGCCGAAACGCTCTTTCAAGTTTTCACGAGCAATATCTCTTGTTTTAGAAGCTCTGATAATAGCAATAACCTCATCTAAGTGATCACAAGCCAAAATCAAACCTTCAAGAATGTGGGCTCTCTCTTCTGCTTTATTCAATTCAAATTTGGTACGGCGAATAACAACCTCGTGACGGTGTTTAACAAAAGCCGCAATCAAATCTTTTAAATTAAGCAATTGAGGTCGTCCATCAACCAATGCAATATTATTTACACTGAAAGAAGATTGCATTGCTGTCATCTTATATAACTTATTTAAGATAACGTTTGAGTTGGCATCTTTCTTAATATCAATAACGATACGCATACCCGAACGGTTATCAGTCTCATCATTAATATTTGATATACCCTCAAGACGCTTCTCATCAACCAAGTCGGCAATATTTTTAATCAACTCAGCCTTATTAACACCATAAGGGATTTCGGTAACAACAATTTTCTCGCGATTACCATCCATTTCAATCTCGGCTTTGGCACGCATTATTACCCTACCCTTACCAGTCTCGTAAGCCTCCTTAACACCTGCATAACCATAAATATATCCACCTGTTGGGAAGTCAGGAGCCTTAATATAGTGCATCAATCCCTCAACAGTAATTTCGGGATCATTAATATATGCAATAACACCATCAATAACCTCTCCTAAATTGTGAGTTGGCATATTAGTGGCCATACCGACAGCAATACCGGAAACACCATTTACCAACAAGTTTGGAATTCTTGTAGGCAAAACAACAGGCTCTTGAAGAGTATCATCAAAGTTATTTTGGAAATCTACTGTATCTTTATCAATGTCTTGCAACATCTCCTCAGCAATCTTCGACAAACGAGCCTCAGTATAACGCATAGCAGCTGGGCTATCACCATCAACCGAACCAAAGTTACCATGACCATCAACCAACATATAACGCATAGAGAAAGGTTGAGCCATACGAACCATTGTCAAATATACCGAAGAATCACCATGGGGGTGGTACTTACCTAACACATCACCCACAATTCTTGCAGATTTTTTATGAGGTTTATTAGAGTTGTTTCCTAATTCGTTCATACCAAACAACACCCTGCGGTGAACAGGCTTAAAACCATCTCTAACGTCTGGTAATGCACGAGCAACAATAACCGACATCGAATAATCGATGTACGATTTTTTCATCTCCTCTTCAATGTTAATTTTAATTATACGATCCATTATTTATAATGTATTATTTTCAAGTTTTGACAATATTAAAAAACTGCATAAAGATAATACATTTTACCCAATCTTTAAAATTTATAGTAACTAAAATAGAGTATAAATCTATTATCATACACTTTAAAGCTACTATAAATAAGTTTTTTATCCTTATTTGCCAATTTGATAAAATTTTAACAAAAAGGTTTAATGACTCTCAGTTGTCATCATAGTTGCTCCTCTGTGTAGTTGATAGATAATCCAATTAGACCAATTTGCTAATTAGCTTAATAAAATAAAAAAGAAGTAGGGAGTTGGCTCTGTCAAGTCCGCAAAAAAAATGAGTATCAAAAGAAGTAGGGACGCTGGCCTGCCACGTCCGTTAAAAGAAGTAGAAACAAAAAAATTTGAAACAGCGTTACCTTATAACCTAATTTGTGCAATTAGCCTAATATAATCACCCCAAAATAATATCGGTCTGCTCGTATGAACAACTTGTTTATCTAACATCATTTACCCCATTCCTAATTTATTAAGCACTCTCCTCCCCGCATCAGTCATAAGACCTCTTCGTTCAAGATCAAGACAACGTTGAATATTAAGTTCAGTCCAATGACTATCCTTTCGGCGTGGCGACAATCTCTGCACAAGTCTGCCATCTGGGAGTTTTTTCTTTGTAGAGTCAATCCACCCAAAACAGAGAGCCTCTTCAACCACCTCAACATACCTGATAGCAGGCCACTCAGGGCATTTTGATACAAATGTAACCACCCAGCACTCTCCCGCCCTATCATGGTTACTCTCAAGCCATTGCCTCAACTCTTGTCTATCAGCAAAATGAAGTAAATTAGTAATTTGCATTATTGATTTTTCTCTAACAAATGAGTATTTACTCATACTTTCATAAATTCTTACAGTAAATATAAGTTAGGTAATCGTCTGCATCAGTTTTCCACTCATTACTCTTAAATTCTGCAACCCTTTCAAATCCATGGTGGGCATAGTAAGCATGATTACAAGATGAGTCTGTCCATAAATATAGATGTTCATAACCCTCACTCTTTGCTAATGCTTCAATTTTTGCAAGCAGTTGCTTACCGCAACCTTGTACAGTAGAGATAAAGAATGACAAATATAAATCCTTATCCGCTTGCATATAACGATACACTTTAGGCGAAGTTTTTCCAAAGTATTCTCGCAAAGCCAATGCCTCATTGCGTTGATTATCATTAAATGTTGGCATCAGTCCATCAAGCCATTCGTTATAACTATTATTTTGTGTAATGTTACCTGCAAGGATACATCCTAACATTGTTCCACTATCATCCACTATCTTAAATGCAAATGGAGCACCATACCAACCATAACGGATGATATATTCGCACATTTGCAACCCAAACTTCTTTCCATTTCCATTAGCAGCGTGTTCCTCACCCCAAACAGGGTATGCCAACAGAGATGCTTTATAAATATCCTCTTCGGTAAATGTAGTTATCCTCATATAATCCTCTTTTTGTTTTGGGTATATATCTTACTCCTATCACTCAGCCATTTGGCGACCTGCATCAAAAGCCTTTTGCAAATCCTCATTCCAATGAGTATCACGCCAAGCATGTTTTGCCTCTTCAGAAAAACTACCAAGTTCATAATTGCCATATTTTGCTACCTGACAAGTGTTGTAAGCTACAATACGTTGTGGCTCACCAAGAGCCGTAGTGAGGCACCACTCCATTGTACCAAAGCCATTACTATTATTACGTTCTGGCGTACCATTCATAGTTTCAATCAACAGTACAGGCATACGCTTGGGAGCAGTCAGGCTATAATCATTATATGATAACCATGGAAATGTCAATCGCTCCAAAAAAGAACGCATCTCTCCTGTTACCTCTCCAAAATAGATAGGCGAGCCAAGAACAAGACCGTCAGCATCAGCAATATCGTTCAAAACAGGAGTTAAAGTATCTTTGAAGCAGCAAATATTTGACGCCTTACCTTTAACCTTACAAGCCATACACGAAATACAACCCTTATAATTCAAATCATAAAGACGTATCACCTTAACCTCAACATCACTACTCACAGATTTAGCACCTTCGGCAAATCGCTGCAACAATTGTGCAGTGTTCATATTCTTACGAGGACCGCCATCAATAACAACAATCTTTTTCATAACCAAAAGTAATAATCATCTACTATTAAAACCCATATCATACCCAAATAGTTTCGCCAAACATCTAAACACTAATAGCCATATCTGGACTATTTATACATCATTCTATTCAAGACGCATTTCATTTATAATAGAAATCCACACTTTGGGTAAATATATATTTTGCACATTCAATGCCTCAATAAACAGAGGAGCAACCTCTTCATCCCTAAACCCTGCAATACCACACCCAATGCGGGTAAGCAAAAAGCAATAAGAGGGATGCATCTTTGCAAACTCAATAAATTCATCAACATAAGGCTTAATAGTTGATATAGGTCCATGCATCGTTGGAATAGCATACGATTTACCTTGCAAACCTATACCCTGCCCCCATATAGCACCAAATTTATCGTATGCAATCCTTGCAGCACCACCCATGTGCCGACCTTCAAGATTAGAGCCGAAAACAAAAATTTCGTTCTCTGATAGTTCAGTTATAAAATCAGGAGCAATCCTTTCATTAAGACTATTCATACTGAAATAAAAATTATCAAACATTAAATATACAATGCAAATTTAATTACAATATACACAAATAACAACAATAACACTTTTCAAATAGCATAATCATATTAACTGATTAATATGTTATATAAAAAAGCAACTCATCTATTTTAAAAATGACATAAAACATTATCTTTGTACACAATTAAAAATCCAACAAACAACAATCAATATTAATATGGCAAAGAAATATATATGCGGTCTTACAGCAAGAAATAAAATAGGATGCGACAAAGCAACATTTTTAAAACTAGTTGAAAATGGGGTAATTGAAGCAAAAAGAACAGAAACAGGCTCATGGCAGGTATCAACCAAAAGCGTTGACCAATACATAGCAAAACATCAAAACTCACCAATATACAAAGAATTCACAAACAAAGTAGCAATAATAACAGGCGGAGCAAACGGCATCGGGAAATGTATTGCCGATGAATTTAGAGCAAACGGAGCAACAGTATATGTAATAGACAAACAAGAAGGAGAACACTTTATTGGAGACATCTCAGACAAAGAAGTACTTGAAAAATTTGTAGCAAAAATTCTCAGCAAACACAATAAAGTCAATTATATTATAAACAATGCTCTACCTTTAATGAAAGGTATTGATGATTGTACTTACGAAGAGTTTCAATATGCCCTTAGCGTAGGAATTACAGCACCCTTCTATTTAGTAAAACTACTAAAACCATATTTAGGAGAAGGAGCATCAATAATAAACATATCATCATCACGCGACCGTATGAGTCAACCACAAACCGAAAGTTATACTGCCGCCAAAGGAGGTATTGCTGCACTCACTCACGCATTAGCCGTAAGCCTATCGGGGCGTGCAAGAGTAAACTCAATATCTCCGGGTTGGATAGATACAGCATACACCGTTTACAAAGGCTCTGACGCCATTCAACAACCAGCAGGACGAGTTGGAAATCCTATGGATATTGCCAATATGGTGTTATTCCTTTGTAGCAATAAAGCAAGTTTTATCACAGGAGAAAATATCTGCATTGATGGAGGTATGACAAAACAAATGATATATCATGGAGATAACGGTTGGAAGTTAAACAAATAATAAATATTATGACCCCACCAAAGATAGAGAACTCAACAAAAGAAGAGCGAAGAGACTACGTTATCAATTCATGGAAGTGCCTCCACAATTGCGACATGTGTGGCAAATGCCACATTCTAAAAGGCAAAGACCCCGAAACCCTCTATGCCGATTACATTGAAGGCAAACGAAGTTATATGGATATTACATTGGAGATTAGGAATCGTTCTATAAGATAGCATAATTTTTTACCATCAACAGTCAAGAATTTCAGATGACTACACTTTGTTGTCAACTCGTTTCCTGCTTTCTTCATTCGCATCTTCATCACACTCCAATACTTTCTTGGATTGGGACTATCAGTGATGACAGCTACAATATTAACCGCAGATAACCACCATTTGGATTTTTCCTCATCCTAAATAACTCGCACCTCTCGGGCATTGTAGAATCGAATGGATATTTTTGACATATCTAAGTTTTTATATGAAATAACGATAATCGTAGGTTATTCCTTTGTATTGTTTTAGCAGGTTGCCAATTTGAGCTAATGTATTTGAAGTATCAATAGTAGCAGGCAACTTGGTGTATAGGTTAAATGAGTTCCAGTTCATTTTCGTA